>CAZACG010000056.1:0-7494 GCA_964483645.1 uncultured Oscillospiraceae bacterium
CTTGGCGCCTGCCTCGATGGCCATATTGGCGATGGTCAGGCGGCCGTCCATATCAATATTCTTTACGCCCTCGCCGGTAAATTCAAGGGACTGATACAGCGCGCCGTCCACGCCGATCTCGCCGATCAGATGCAAAATGACGTCCTTACCGGAGACCCACGGCCGGAGCTTGCCCTTGAGCACGACCTTGATCGCCTCGGGCACCTTCATCCAGCATTCGCCCGTCGCCATGCCCACGGCCATATCCGTGGAGCCCACGCCCGTGGAGAAGGCACCGACCGCGCCGTAGGTGCAGGTATGGCTGTCCGCGCCGATGATGACCTCGCCCGGGGCGACGATGCCCTGCTCGGGCAACAGCGCATGCTCGATGCCCACGCGGCCGACCTCGTAATAATGCACGATGTTCTGCACCTTGGCGAAATCACGCATCTGCTTGGCCATAGTTGCGGACTTGATGTCCTTGTTGGGAACGAAATGATCCGGGATCAGCGCGATCTTTGCGGGATCAAACACCTTCGTTGCGCCCATCTTTTCAAACTCATTGATCGCAACCGGCGCGGTAATGTCGTTGCCCAGCACGAGGTTGAGTTTGCACATGAGCAGTTCGCCCGCGCGGCAGCTCTCTACGCCCGCGGCCTTGGCGAGAATCTTCTGGGTCATGGTCATGCCCATCGTCTGTTCCTCCCTTTATCAGCAAAATCAGAAAAGCCTCGCACACCTGCTTTTCGCAGGGGCGAGGCGTAATAGCCACACGGTACCACCCTGATTCGGTCTCCAAACGGATTGGAAACCCTCGTTTGCCTTAACGCGGCGGCGTACGTCCTGCGCTTCTCACGCAGGCAGCTCCGGAGTGAGTTATCCCGCTTCTCTGCCGTCGGCTTGCACCAAGCGCCGACTCTCTGTAGATCAGATCAAGCGTCTTTGTTCCTTCATGGCCTTTTTGGAAAGCTATGTGCGATTTGCATATTATTGTAGCGGCTTTGAGACAATCTGTCAAGCGGGAATCTGCGCGTCAGCAGATAGCAGTCGGCGGCGGTGTTTCGGATTCGCGTGCCAGTTTCGCGCCGAATTGAACGCCGTCCATAAAGCTCTCCGTTCGCTGGGCGACGGTCACCCTCTTTTGCAGAAAGGCGATTTCTCCATAGGCTTTGACGAGCTGCCGGGGGAGCATACTCTGAAAGCTTTCCTGCTGCTTAGCCAACGTGGCCTCCAGATTTCGGAGCGCCGCCTGCTCTTCGGCGGTTTGTTTAGGCACTTGATTCATGCGTTTTTGTTTCCTTTCATGAGCGTCCTGCACCAGTTATTGTAACCTGAAACGGGTTAAGAAGCAATAACCTATTTCGGGTTAGATATACTGAAATGATCAAAGCGGTTGAAGAGACAAACCTGCTTTTCGGGGGATGGATGATGGTGTATCGGCGCATTCGCGATCTTCGGGAGGATCGCGATCTGAGTCAGAAAAAGGTTGCGGACTATCTGAACATGTCACAGACCGGTTATTCAAAATATGAAACCGGCGTGAATGATATTCCTACGCATGTACTGATCCGCCTTGCGGCGCTTTATAATACCAGCATTGATTACCTGCTGGGCGAAACCGATAATCCCAAGCGATACGAATGACTGCCGTCGCGCTGCTGTGCGACGGTGATTTTATATGCCCAGCGCAGAGCCGATCAGCGTGCCGCAAAGCAGGCGTCGATTCTGCGCAAGCGCATAGCGGCGGTCAATCAAAAGCAGCGAGCCCGTGTCCTCGTGCGTGCGGATGAGCCGTCCGGCGGCCTGAATAACGCGAACCATGCCCGGCAGGGTCATGCACAGCGCAAAGCCGTCCTCGCCCAGGCCGTCATAGTAGGCCTGCATCGCGCGAATGCGTGCATCCGGCTGAGGAAGGCCCGTGGAGACGATGATTACATTTTTGAGCCTGTCTCCCGGCAGATCGACGCCCTCGGAGAACGCGCCGCCCAGCACGCATAGAATTGCTTTTCTGCTGTCCCGAAGGGTTTCAAGCGCGCTGAGCAGCGCGTTTTTTTTCTCCTCGCTCATGCCGCGCGTCTCGCGCAGAAAAGCGGTATCCGCAAGCCCATCCTCTCCGAGCAGCAGCTCTGCGATGCGCTCCAGATACGCATAGGAGGGAAAGAAGATCAGCGTATGCCCCGCATGCCCGCGCAGATGATCGGCAATCGCCTGCGCGACCTGCGGCGCGGTCTGTTCGCGCGCGGCATAGCGGATATCCAGCGGCGCGATGGATGCGTCGAGCTGCGCGGGATCAAACGGCGAGGGCAGCGCAAGGCAGGCATCCCCATCCTCGCTGCCCAGCATGCGCCGAGAGGCGTCAAAGGGCGCGAGCGTTGCGGAAAAATAGACCGTGCCGCGCGCACGCTTGGATACGGCGAGAATCTCCGGCGCGGCGTTCAGGCAGACGAGGGACAGCTGTGCATGCTGCCTGTCGGCCTGCGTCAGCGCGGCATAGCGCTCGTCAAAGCGCTCCGCTGCAAACGTATAGCCGAAGGAAAGCGAGAATGCATCCATCGCGGCGGCGCTTCCGCCCTGTGCAAGCCGTTCGGAGGCCGCCTGCGTCAAGCGCAGAAGGGGCTCGCGCAGCGCATCGGGCGGCGCGGAAAGACGTCCGGACTGGAATTCCTCCGTTTCAGCCAGCGTCTTGAGCGCGGAGATCACCTCGGTTAAAGCCCGATACAGGGCGCAGCTTCGGCCATGCGCTCTGCCGACCTCGCGGCGAAGCGCGCGCAGCGCATCCGAGGACAGTTCTGACGAATAGGCGTCTCGCACGCGGGGTGCGAGCTGATGCGCCTCATCCACCAGCAGCACCGCGCCGCCCGGCGCGCCAAGCAGCGAATCGCAGGCGACCGGAGGATCAAAGACATAGTTGTAGTCGCCCACGATCACGTCCGCCAGCCTGGACAGCTCCAGGGCCAGCTCAAACGGGCAGAGCCTGTGCGTCCGGGCAAGGCGCGCAATCGCGTCGCGGCGCAGAAGGCGCAAATGCAGCGCTTCATGCAGCGCTTCGGGCAGCCGGTCATAATAGCCCGAGGCATAGGGACAGACCTCCGGCCTGCAATCGCGCGCTTGCTGCGGACAGACCTTGTCCTTGGCCGTCAGCTCGACGCTCATGCAGTCCGCGCCGACGCGGTGTAGACGCTCCATGGCGTCCAGCGCGCTTTGCCGCCCCGTTGTGCGTGCGGTCAGAAACACGATGCGCGCGCATTTCCCTTCGCCCAAGGCCCGCAGCGCGGGATACAGCGCGGCCATGGTTTTGCCGATTCCCGTGGGAGCCTGCGCGAAGAGTCGTTTGCGCTCCCGGACGGCGACATATACGTTGGCGGCAAACTTTCGCTGCCCCGCGCGGTAGGCCTCAAAGGGAAAGGGCAGCACGCAGAGCGAAGCGTCTCTTTGTTGTCTGCGTGCGAGCTTCTCTTCCTCCCACGCCGCCGCGGCGGCGCAGAGCGTTTCAAATGTAGCTGACAGCTTGTCGCTTGCGCGCTCCTCGTCGTAGCGCGCGAGCGGTTCTCCCTGCGCATTGACATAGAGCACGCACAGGCAGACGCTTGGGTATCCATCCCGCTTGCAGAGCATGTGTCCGTACATCGCTGCCTGCGCCATATGGGCGGGAATGAGCGGCATATCGGGTGCGCCGAGCTTGATTTCCTCGACGACGGGCGTTCCGTCCTCGCGGATATAGAGCCCGTCTGCGCGGCCTGTCACATGTAGGCATAGCGACTGCGCTTCGTACTCGGCCTCAAGCGCAGCTTCGGCCTTGTAATGGGCCAGCTGCGCCGCGCCCGTCCTTTGGCGCGCTCTATGCGCAAGCGCGCCCTCCTGCATGCGCTGCGCCGCGCCTGCCGCCGGGGACAGATCGCTCTCGTGCAGCGTCGTCTCCACGACGGCGCGCACGCTCATACGCACAACGGCTTTGCCGGATTCGCTCATGGCGGTTCTCTCCCCTTTTTTGAATGACCGGATTGGAAAAGAAGGGGCATGCGGCGTGCAGCTCGGCTTTTGGAGCACGGCGACGCATGCACGAGGATGCTTGTATGATACCACAGCGGCAGGGAAGGCACAAGCGCGCTCCGGCGTTTTGTCTGCATGCGGAAAAAAGCGATTCGGAAGAGCGCTTTGGGGTAAATTGTTTACGGAAGCTGAACTTGCACAATTTATCTGCCAAACTTTGGGATTGACAGCAGAGGATACATGGCATATAATCATACCAATTCACTAGGAATGAGCGCGGAAGATGACCGCAGAGACGTCCGAAGGGCTTCGCCAAAGGGAGTGCTTCGGCGCTCGGCGCACATATTCACGCAGTTTCTTTACCTAATAAAATCCAAAGGCCAAGGGCCCGGAGGCGGACATGCAGGAAATTCTTCTTTCCTTAAAGCATATTTCAAAAAATTTCGGCGAGGGCGACGTGCTCTCCGATATTTCGCTGGACGTGGGCAGGGGCGAGTTTGTGACGCTGCTGGGCGCGTCCGGCTGCGGCAAGACGACCACGTTGCGCATCATTTCCGGCCTTGAGACGCCCGACGAGGGTCAGGTGATTTTGAACGGGCAGGATATGACCGCGCTTGCGCCGGAGGATCGGCCTGTCAATACGGTATTCCAAAGCTATGCGCTCTTCCCGCATATGAACGTGGAGAAGAACGTGGCCTACGGCCTGAAGGTGCGCGGAGCGGATAAAGAGACGATCACCGCGCGGGTTCGGGAGATGCTGGAGCTGGTACAGATGAGCGAGTATGCCAAGCGCATGCCCGCGCAGCTTTCCGGCGGTCAGCGTCAGCGCATCGCCATTGCCCGCGCGCTCGCGCCGCAGCCCCAGCTTCTGCTGCTGGACGAGCCGCTCGGCGCGCTGGATTTGCAGCTGCGGCGGCAAATGCAGATTGAGCTCAAGCGCATGCAGCAGGCGCTGGGCATCACCTTCATTTACATCACGCACGATCAGGAGGAGGCGGTCAACATGAGCGACCGCATCGCCGTCATGCGCGGGGGAAGGTTTGAGCAGCTGGGGACGCCGGAGGAAATCTACGACGCGCCCAGGACGCGCTATGTCGCAGAGTTCATCGGCCGATCCTCAATCTTTACGGCCAAGGTGGACACGGTTTCGGGCGATACGGCTGTGGCGAAAAATGAGAACGGCAGCTTTGCTGTGGACGCGTCCCGCGCGGAGCTGAGGGCGGGCGAGCAAATCGAGCTGTGTGTGCGCACAGAGCGTATGCGCGCGGCCGGAGAGCCGATTTCCGGCTTCAACCTCCCGGGCACTGTGCGCGAGACGCGTTATGCGGGCGGCAGCGTGATGACGTATGTGACCCTTGCGGACGGCACGGAGATTGTCGCCACGAGCGAGGAGCGCATGAAGGACGCGCCCAAGCCCGGCGAGCGTGTGTATCTGCATTGGAATCCCGCGCAGGCGGCGGTTATTGGGGGTGCGTCCTATGGCGCGTAACACAGCTGCGCAGCGGGAGGAAGGGCGGCATATGCTGTTCGTTCTGCCGATGACGGTGTTCGCCGCGCTGCTTGTGGCGCTGCCGCTGATCTATGTGCTGGGCGTGTCGCTCTCGGCATCGGACGGCTCGGGCTTTACGCTGGCCAATTATCGCTCGCTGCTGCGCGCGGATTATCTTCAGGTGTTCTGGAACAGCCTGAAGCTGGCGTTTTTCACGACCGTGATTTCTCTTGCGATCGGCTATCCCTTCGGCTACTGCATGGCCAGAGCCAACAGAAAATGGAAGGGCCTGCTGATGATGCTGGTCATCATTCCGTTCTGGACAAGCGCGCTGGTGCGCATCTTCGGCTGGAAGATTCTGCTTCAGGGCAACGGCGTGATCAATGCCGCCCTGAAGGCGCTCGGCCTGATCGAGACGAACATCAAATTTCTCGGCTCCTACGGCTCGGTGCTGCTGGCGATGGTCTATTGTCTGATTTCGTTTATGATTCTGCCGTGTCACAGCTCGGTGGACAAGATGGATTTTACCATGGTCGAGGCTGCGCGCGATTTGGGCGCGAAGCCATGGTGCGCGTTCATTGACGTGACGCTGCCGATGACCATGCCGGGAATCATGGCGGGCTGCGTGCTGGTGTTTGTGCCCAGCGTGGGTCTGTTTTATCTCTCGGATATCATGGGCGGCGGCATGGTGCTCATCGGCAACCTGATTCGCGATCAGCTTTTGAAGGTTCGCGACTGGAACACGGGCTCCGCCATGTCCATGGTGCTCATTGTGCTGACCGCAGGCATATATCTTCTTTACCGCAGAAGCGGCGGCGATGATCTGGGGGTGTTCTGATGAGAAAAAAGAGAAAGATTTTTTCCCCGATCTATCTGACGCTGGTGCTGCTCATTCTCTACATCCCGATTCTGATGGTCGTCATCTATTCCTTCAACGGGGGCAGAACCATCAGCTCATGGCAGGGCTTTTCCACCATGTGGTATACGCGACTTTTTAAGAACGGACTGATGGCGGACGCGCTGAAGAATTCGCTGATTCTGGCGGGGCTTTCTGCACTGCTCTCCGGCGGCATCGGCACGCTGGGCGCAATCGGTCTCTCACGCGGACACATGAGGACCAAGAGCCTGATCGAAACGGCGGCGACGCTGCCGATGATGATTCCGGAGCTGGTGCTGGGCATGGCGTATTTGTCCGTGTTCACCGCCGCAGGGATAAAGCTGGGCATGGGCGCGCTGGTGCTCACGCATACGACCTTCTGCGTTCCCTATGTGTTCATCAACGTCAAATCGCGTCTTGTGGGCATGGATCCGGCGATTGAGGAGGCGGCACGGGATCTGGGGGCGAAGCCCATGCGTGTGCTCAGGGATATTACGCTGCCGCTGATTATGCCAGCGGTGATCTCGGGCATGATGCTCGCAGCGGCCATGTCCCTTGACGATGTGGTGATTTCGTTCTTTGTCACCAGCGCGGAGACAACGACGCTGCCCCTGAAGATCTATACGGGGCTTCGCTCGGGCGGCACGCCGGAGATCAACGCGCTCTCCACGCTCATGCTGGGCGCGGTATTCATCATCGTGGGACTTTCTCAATGGGTGAAGGCGCGCGGGGAAAGATTGGATTCATCGCGGTAAAACGCGCTTGGAATTAGAAATCAATGAATGGGAGGAATCGTTTTATGAAGAGATTTCTGCTGATCCTGACGGCGATGGTCGCGTTGCTTGCTTTGTGCGGATGCAGCAGCCAGAAGGCGCCGGAGGCGACGCAGGCTCCTGCTGCGAGCGAAGCACCCGCACAGCCGCAGACGAGCGAAGCGCCTGAGCAGACGGCCAAGGAGGAGGCTGTGCTCAATATCTTCTCTTGGGAGGGCTATATCGACTACACGACCGTTCTTGCTCCGTTCGAGGAGGAGACCGGCATCAAGGTCAACTATGCGACCTTTGCCAGCAACGAAGAAATGTTTGAAAAGCTCTCCGCTGTGGGCGGCGGCGATTACGATATCGTGCTGGCCAGCGACTACATCCTCAATACCGCGCGA
>CAZACG010000057.1:0-7330 GCA_964483645.1 uncultured Oscillospiraceae bacterium
TTCCACGACGCTGCTGCTTGCCCAGCAGCAGACGGAGCTGGAGGAAAACCGCACAGCGCTCACAGCTGCGCAGCAGAGTCTCGCGCTTCAGCAGACGCAGATTGAGGAGCAGGCGTCGCTGCTGGCTTCACAGCAGACGCAGATTGACAATCTGATCGGCTTGCGTTCGCGCATCATTGAAGATCTGCGCAGCGAGCTGGACGATGCGGGACTCAATGCTGTGGTCGATAAGAATACTGGCGCTATCGCTTTTACGGGCGCCGTGTTATTTGACAGCGGTAAAAACGAGCTGAAGGAGAGTGGCAAAGCGTTGCTGAACGCATTTATCCCGATCTACATTCGCACACTAATGAGCGAAGAAAACGAAGGCTACGTCGGCGAAATCATCATAGAAGGACACACGGATCCGGATGGTACCTATCTGCATAATCTTGCGCTGTCGCAGGAGCGTGCTTTGGCTGTGGCAACCTATTGTCTCAGCGGCGAGATGACAGCGCTGAACGTGAGTGAAAAGCAGATGCTGCAAACGATCATCACCGCAAACGGTCGCTCTTTTGCAGATCCCGTATATATGTCGGATGGCGTGACGGTGGATAAGGAGGCTTCGCGGCGAGTGGTTTTTAAGTTCCGCCTCAAGGATGCGGAGATGATCGACCAGATGAGCCAGATTTTGGAAGGACAGCAGGAGGAATAATGTGAACAGAGTGATGAGAAGCGTTGCCGTTGTCGTGCTGCTGATCACGGTGATTGGTGCGGGCGCGGTGCTCTACGGCGTCAAAATGATGGCTCCGCAAATTGTCAGCGCGACGGCTGTTGCGACGCCTGCGACGCAGGCGCAGGAGACCTTTGAATTGATCATGGATCAGCTGGCGGACGGGATGTTTACCGGGCATGTGTTTGCCGATGCGGACGCGCTGACCGCAGAGCAATGCGCGTTTATGACCTACAGCGTCAGGCTGGCTAATCGGGGCTTTTTCCCGGCGGAGTGGATTGCGCTGTCTGTTTCTCCGCGTATGGATGCGCAGAGCGGAAATTGTGATGTGCTTCAGCTTGACGACGCGGGCGCATATGTGCTGGCTGCAGGTGCCCGCGGCGATATGAGCACGACTGTGCTGACGACCCTTAATCCAGAGGATACGCGGGGCGTGCTGGAGGTCAGCTGCTATGTCTTTGGCAAAAGAATCACGATTCCTGTGCAGATTCAGTAATGCTTATCGGGAAGATGATTAACCGACAGCGCGATGGAATTGACGAATGAACATGGCGAGATTATGATGGAAAAAACGGTTGGAGGGAACAAGCTTGCTTGGATCAGTAGCAGAAATGCTGATTGCGCAGTATAGTATCGCGCAATGGGTGCTGGTCTTTTTTATCTTTAGCTTTGTGGGCTGGTGCTGGGAGGTTTCTTTGTATCTTGTTCGCGAGCGGCGCTTTGTCAATCGTGGCTTTCTCTCCGGACCGATTTTGCCGATTTACGGTTTCGGCGGAGTTTGCATTCTGTTGTGCTGTATCCCATTTGAGGAGAATACGCTGCTGGTCGCGCTGGTGGGAACGGTGGCGGCTTCGCTGCTGGAGTATGCAACAGGTGCGGCGATGGAAGCGCTTTTTCACGTTCGATATTGGGATTATTCAAAGTATCCGCTCAATTTCAGGGGGTATATCTGCCTGTATTCCGCTATGGTTTGGGCTTTATTCTCGGCGATTCTGGTGCGATTTGTTCAGCCGTTTCTGCGTCCTTGGATTGTCCGTGTGCCGGACGGCGCGGCGATGGCCTGTGCTGCCACACTGTCTGTGTTCGCGCTGTGCGATACCGTCAGAGCTGTGCGCCGTGCGCTCGATCTACGTAAACTGCTTGAAGAAATGGAGCGGTATGCTCAGGAGGTGGAGGCGCTGCGCGGCAATCTGCGCGGAATTAACGAGCGTATGAACGGCATGATTCGTGCGTTTGCCGAACAGGTGGACGAGCGGCGAGAGTCGCTTGGCGTAGATATGAAGCGTCTCACGGCGGCGCAGGATCATGCACGAGAAGCGTTGGGCAGGATGGGACAGAGTATCGTGCAGGACGCAGGAGAGCGCTTTGTACAGATGCAAAAGGTTCTTGCCGAGGTGGCCGCCTATCTGCCGGATGCCAAAGTGCTGCGCGAGGAGATCGAGGAAGCGCGCGGACGCTACGAGCATCAATTTGAACTGCTGCATCGGGCACGCGTTTCCGGCCTTTCGCATGCGAAGAAGGTGCTTTGCCGCAATCCGGGCGCGGTTTCGGGCCGATACGCCAAATGGTTGGAAGAAATCCGAAAAGAAAAATGAGCAAAGGGGCTGCGTGATGCAGTCCCTTTTACTCTGTAAGTCCTTCTGTAAAACTTCGGATTTGACCACAAAGCAACGGGATTTACGTCACTTGGTCGGTGATGTAACCGGCATCATGCCGGTTGGCTTATAGAGAATGGTGCAAAACAGGGAGCATAAAGCGGCTGCATGACGTACTGCTGCTTTGGAAGCACAAACGCGCGCGGTATGCTTTGCTGCCGATCAGATTCCCCGACAGCCGCATCCGCAGTTGTTTGAGCCGGCAGTGCTGACGCCGCTTCCGTTGCATCCAAGCCCCGTCGAGCTGCTGTAATTGCCGCAGGTGCAGCTGACGTTGCGGGCGCGAAGGGTATCGTTGTCGCATAGCGCCTGCGGGAAGAGGGGAAGACTGAAGAATTCGTCACAGACGGAGTCTGCGAATTCTTCACAGGGCGGAACTTCACAGAATCCGTAACTGGGAACGAGAATTTCAACCTTCGCCAGAACCTTGAGGATGACGGTTACGCAAACTTCAAGCTCAAAGACATTGTTGCCGACATATGTTCCGGAGACGCAGATGGCCGAAACCATCGCCTCAATGGTGTAGGGGACGATGGATTCATCGGGGATGGAAAGCAGCACATCCTTGTCAACCGTGACGATGCCTCGGCCGATGTATTCCCGGCAGGTAGAATCGGTGAAAAGGATGTCAATCGGCACGTCGATTTGTCCGCGCACGCGGGCGAAGCAGGGCCTGTCGCACAGCCGTTCAACGGAGAGGTTTCGGATGGTTCCCTCTGTGGTTGTCGAGCGGCAGCTTTCGAATGTGATCGGCATATTGGGCTGGGTATTGGTCGTGTCGGCAGCGGCCTGTTCGTTGGAAACGCCGCATCCGCAGCTCGGCACAAGGCCGTAGTTCATCAGCGTTACGCGCTGCTCGGAAAGCTGCTCCTGCTGCAAACAGCTATCGTACACGCGCTGGACCTGAATGCAAACCTTTTCGTTCAAGCCGCTGAGCACGTCGTTGCCCGATACATGGCAAGGGCATTGGGTGGAATTGGCGTTTTTGTAGGAATAAAAGCTCATGGCGCACGCCTCCTTGGGCTGGTCTTCGTGAGGGGAATTCCTCACGATTCCAGATTATGCACGGCGCTTGGGGGCGTGCGAAGCAATTGTGCCATAGCATAAGCGATCGTCTTTTCCCATAGACTGAAAAAGAAATTCGGCATAAAGGGGGAAAACGGATGCGCAGACATTGGGCTGGGATTGGAGCGGCGGCGTTGTGTGCGCTGGCCGTTTTTGCATGGGCGAGCGCACAGGCGCGCAATTGGCTGCAAAGCGAAGAGACGCCGCTGACCATAGAAGTGCTTTCCGATGAGGTTGAGGAGAATGATGCGGCGTTTGACGAACGGCCCAGCGTTCTGATCTACCATACGCATACGTGGGAGGCGTATGAGATGACCGAGGAGAATCCGTATGCGCCTACGGAGCGCTGGCGAACAAAGGATGAGCGGCATAATATGGTACGTGTCGGCGAGATGCTTGCGCAATGCCTGACCCGAAAAGGGTTCCGCGTTGTGCATGATACGACGGCCTTTGAGCCGCCGACGCTTTCGGATGCCTATACGCGCTCGCTGGCGATGCTGGAGAGGCGGCTTGCCGAAGGCGAACACTACGATTATATCTTTGACGTTCACAGGGACGCTTATAGCGGTCTGTGGAACGGAGCAAACTGCGCTCGGGATGAAAGCGGCGCGCAGCTTGCCTATGTGATGCTGCTGGTCGGAAAAGGCACGGGCGCGACGGGCTCCGGCTTTGATGAACGCCCAGACTGGCCGGAAAACCTCGCATTGGCCGAGCGGATTACACAGCAGATGAATCAGTTTGTCCCCGGCCTTTCAAGAGAGGTCAAAATTAAAACGGGACGCTTTAACCAGCATGTTTCAACCGGCGCGTTGCTCATTGAGGTGGGCAACAATCGCAATACGCTTGAGGAGGCGCTGGCCGCCTGCGAGATCATCGCGCAGGCGGTTGCCAATGCGCATGCCGAAGGTGAGCCCTGAGGCTACATCAGCTTGCGCATATGTGTAAGCGCCGCCTTTTCAAGCCGCGAAACCTGCGCCTGACTGATGCCGATTTCGTCGGCAACCTCCATCTGTGTGCGCCCTTGAAAGAAGCGAAGACTCAGTATTTTCTGCTCGCGCTCGCTCAGGCGCTGCATAGCCTCGCGGATGGCAATATCTTGAAGCCAGAGGTCGGAGCTCACGCTGTCGTCGCGCACCTGATCGCCGATGGTCAGGGAATCCTGATTGTCCCCGCCGATGGGTTCGCAGAGACTGACCGGATCCTGAATGGCCTCAAGCGCGAGCACCACATCTTCCTCTGGAAGTTCCATTTCCTTGGCGATCTCGGCGGCTGTGGGCTCGCGCCCGAGCTGCGCCTGCAATCTGTCGCGGAAGGAGCGAGCCTTGTAGGCAATATCGCGAAGCGAACGACTGACGCGGATGGCGTTATTGTCGCGCAGGTAGCGCCGGATTTCGCCGATGATCATAGGCACGGCGTAGGTTGAAAAGCGCACGTTCTGCGTTACATCGAAATTATCCAGCGCCTTGATTAAGCCGATGCAGCCGACCTGGAATAAATCGTCCACGTTTTCGCAGCGATGATGAAATCGCTGCAAAACGCTCAGCACCAGACGAAGATTGCCGCGGATGAATTCCTCGCGCGCATTGAGATCGCCCCCATGCACGAGGGGGAAGAGCTGACGCATGCGTTCGTTTGTGATTACGGGCAGCGTCGAGGTGTCTACGCCGCAGATTTCCACTTTGCCGATGGCCATGTTGATTGCCTCCCTAAGCGAAGATAAACGCATTATGACGGAGGCGCGTACGAAATATTCCCGCGCGGGGCAGGCATAATTCTGCGTTTGCTGCATATAGAGCGGCTCCAATGGCCATCAAACGAGGAAACTATGAGCGAAGAGGGAGCGAGAGCGATGACGTTTTCAGAGCTGAAAAAGAAGGATATTATCTGCATCGGAGAGGGACGCTTGCTTGGCCGTGCATGTGATTTGGAGATGGATCCGTCGAGCGGACGGATTACGGCGCTGATCGTTTGCGAGGGCATGGGTTTTGCCTGCTTTTTCCATGGAGAGAAAAGCCGGATGACCATCGGAGTGAATCAGATTGCCTGTATCGGAGATGATGTGATTCTCGTCTCGCCTGACGCACGCTGTTAAACAGAGGTTTACGAATGCTGTAAAAGCGTGTATAATATGAATGTACAGGGCAAAAAGCCCGAAACGACAAGGGAGAAAAGATCATGAAGTGCATTTATTGCAACTGCACGGAGAGCCGCGTGGTGGATTCACGCCCGACGGAGGACGGCGCAATCAGACGCCGCCGTGAATGTGAAGGCTGTCAAAGACGCTTTACGACCTATGAAAAGATCGAAATGCTGCCCGTGCTCGTCGTCAAGAAGGATAAGCGGCGTGAGCCATTTGACGCATCCAAGGTGCGCAGCGGGATCATCAAGGCCTGCGAAAAGCGTCCTGTTCCGCTTGACGAGATTGAAAAGCTGGTCAGAAGCGTGGAGACAAGCGTATACAGCCAGCCGGAGCAGGAGGTAACCACCGAGCGGATCGGAACGCTCATCATGGATGGGCTGAAGGCGCTCGACGAGGTCTCTTATATTCGATTTGCTTCGGTATATCGCCAGTTCAAGGATGTGCAATCCTTCATGGAAGAACTTCAGCAGTTGCTTGATAACCAGAAAAAGCCGGAGGAATAACGGCATAACCTGCGCCGCTTGCGCTCATGCTTACGGGTGAAGTCATCAAAATGGGGGCATGAGGCATGAAGAAGCATGTGCGGCGCAGAACGGGCGCTTGGCTGGCAGGAGCGGCGCTGTTATGCGGCGTTGCTGCGTCGGTATGCGGTGGGGCGCGTTTTTTGCCTGTGCAGGAGGACGCCGTGCAAGCTGTCGCGCCTGCGCAGGAGAGAATTCTGATTCCCGGCGGTCAGGCCGTGGGCGTGGCGCTCAAAACGCAAGGGGTACTCGTCGTCGCCAAGTCGGCAGGCGAAAGCGTGAAAACTGCGCTGTGTGTGGGCGATGTGATTACAAGCGTTGATGGCGAACGCGTGGAGAGCGCGAGCACGCTTTCTGCCCTTGTCGGCGCCGCAGAGAGGGATGTTCTGACGCTGGAGGTCATGCGTGGGGGCAGGAGGATCAGCGTCGAAGCGGCTGCGCCCGCCGATCAGGCGGACGGCAAGCGCAGGCTGGGCGTCTGGGTGCGTGACAGCACGGCGGGCGTTGGCACGCTCTCCTACATTGATCCGCAGACAGGCGCGTATGGCGCGCTTGGTCATGCGATTGTGGACGCGGACACGGGAAGCGTGCTCAGCGTGCAGGACGGTGCGATTTTGGCCGCAGACGTGGTCGGCGTGACGAAGGGCCGAAGCGGAAAGGCGGGCGAGCTGCGCGGAAGCTTTCTCAAGGAAAACGAGCAGATCGGTTCGCTTGAGCTCAACAGTCCGCGCGGGATCTACGGCACGATCAGCAAAATGCCCGAAAGGCAGCTCTATCCTCAGGGACTGCCGCTGGGAAGCCGGGATAGCGTGCATGAGGGCGCGGCGACCATGATTTCAACCGTTCATGGCGAAGAAATAGAGGAATACAGCATCGAAATACTCAAGTGCTATCGTCAGGAAAAAAACGGACAGAAGGACATGCTTCTGCGCGTGACGGATGCGCGGCTGCTTGAGAAGACAGGCGGCATCGTGCAGGGAATGTCGGGTTCGCCGATTTTGCAGGATGGGAAGCTGGTGGGCGCTGTGACCCATGTGCTGGTCAACGACCCCACAAAGGGTTACGGCATCTTTCTCGAGAATATGCTGGCAGCAGCGGGATAAACGAAACGCCAGAGGCGTACCGCCTCTGGCATTTTCTATGGGGTGTGGTATAATGTGTTCAATAAACGTGAATTTGCCGAACGCTTCAGTTTCGGCATCAATGATTAGTACAAATATGGGCAAAGCTACCTTTG
>CAZACG010000058.1:0-7295 GCA_964483645.1 uncultured Oscillospiraceae bacterium
CCGTAGTTGTTGGCCAGATCAAAATGCGTAATGCCGTTGTCAAAGGCCGTGCGCAGCATGTCTCTTTGCACGCCGAAGGGCGTGATGTCGCCGAAGTTATGCCAAAGGCCGAGGGAAATGGCCGGCAGCATCAGGCCGCTTTTGCCACAGCGACGGTAGAGCATGGAATCGTAACGGCTTTCGCTTGCGATGTAATCCATGTTTTTTCCTCCTTGTGTTCCTTGTTTGTTCGTGAATCTGTCTGCGGCCCATGGGCATGAGGGGAACCCTTTGCCTGCAGCGGGGGATACGGACAGACTATTTGAATCTAATTCGATCCAATTTACATCCATTTTATCCATATGTAGGAATGCAGTCAAGGCAAAATGACAAAAAAGCGTGTTTTCGCGCGTTTCATGGTGCGAAATGGCTTCAAATACGCTATAATAGAAAGGCAGCGATAAAGGAGATGTGTCGTTTATGGAAAAATGGATGGAACAGCTTCTTGAAAAGGCGGATGCGTGGATCGACGCGCATCGGGAGGAATATATCCGGGAGATCCAGATTCTCTCGCGCATCCCCTCGGTCAGCCGAGCGGATCTGGCGGAGCCGGGCGCGCCTTTTGGCCCGGAATGCCGTCGGGTGCTTGATTGCGCAATGGAGCGCGGCAGGCATTGGGGCTTTGACACGTGCGAGCACGATGGCTATGCAGGCTCGATCACCTACGGCGATGACGAGCATGCTCTCGGCGTGATTGCGCATCTGGATGTGGTACCCGTGGGCGATGGCTGGGTCTATCCGCCCTTCGGGGCGACCTATCTGCCGGAGTATGATACGCTGATTGGCAGGGGCGTGGACGACAACAAAGGCTCCGCTGTTGCAGCGCTGTTCGCCATGCGCATGCTCAAGGAGTTCGGCGTTCCGCTGCGGCATGGAATTCGTCTGATTTGCGGTCTGAGTGAGGAAACCGGCATGCAGGACATGAAGCAACTGCTTCAAAATGGCATGGAGTTTCCGGTCGTCTCCCTTGTGCCGGATGCGAGCTTCCCCGTCAACAACGGGCAGAAGGGTTCGGTGAATGCGGAGATTTCCTGTCCGTGCGAGGGCAATCTGGTCGCCTTTGACGCTGGCAGCGTGCGCAATATCATACCCGATCGAGCCGAATGCACGCTGCGCGCGGATATCGAGTGTGTGCGCGCAGCGATGGCGCGGCTGGATGCGGCGGATACTGCGATGCTGACGATCGAGCCCTGTGAGGATGGCGTGCGGATCGCTGCGAGCGGACGCGCGGGACATGCGGCGTTCCCGAAGGGCTGCGACAATGCGATTTATCGTCTGGCTCGTGCGCTGAGCCTGTCCGGGCTGCTTGAAGGCAACGCCAAGCGTGCGATGGAGGAACTGGCGGATTTGACGAGCGATTGCTTTGGCCGGACCATGGGCGTTGCGGACTCGGATGAAATTTCGGGCGAGCTGACGCTGGTGCATAGCGTGGCGAATCTGCGCGACGGACGGCTCCGTGTGCGCGTGGACTGTCGCTCGCATATCACCTGCGACGGCGCGAGGCTGGAGGAAATGCTCAGGAGCGACTGGACGCGCCGCGGCTTTGTCATCGAGCACCTTCATCGGTCGAACCCTTACTATGTGCCTGCGGATGATCCGTGCGTCAAGGCACTGCAGGAGCTGTATCACGATGTGACCGGACGAGACGATCCGCCCTATACCATGGGCGGCGGCACCTATTCCCGCGTTGTTCCGCGCGCGATTTCGTTCGGCCCGGGCATGCGTGGAGCTGTGAGGGATCTATCCTTCCTGCCCGAAGGCCATGGCGGCGCTCATGGCCGTGACGAGGCGATTGCGATGGACAAGGTGTATACCTGCTCGAAAATCTATGTTGCCGCGCTGGCGCTGCTTGACGGCATTGTAGACTGAACAAAGACTTGACGGCGAGAAATTGCCGCTTGGATAGAAGCCGACCGATTCAAACGGACAGCCTTGCTTATGTGGGAAACTGGCCGGGAAAAGGTCAGACTTCAAAATGACAAAGGAGTGTAGATTGAATGAAAAAGCTTGGATTTGGATGTATGCGTCTGCCGATGGTGGGCGAGGAGGTAGACATCCCGCAGTTTTGCAAGATGGTGGACCGCTATCTGGAGGAGGGTTTTTGCTATTTTGACACGGCGCATGGCTATATCAACGGCAAGAGCGAGACGGCCATCAAGGCGGGCTTGACCAGCCGGTATCCGCGCGAGAAATACGTGCTGACCGACAAGCTCTCCGGCAGCTTCTTTTCCTGCCGCGAGGACATTGAGCCGCTGTTTGAGAGCCAGCTTGAGGCCTGCGGCGTAGAGTATTTTGACTATTATCTCATGCACTGCATGACGGCGGACAAGTATCGTCGTTTCCGCGCTCTCGGCGCTTTTGACGAGGTGACGAAGTTCAAGCAGCAGGGCAAGGTGCGCCACATGGGCATTTCCTTCCATGATTCTGCGGATGTGCTGGAGATGATCCTGAGCGAGAGCCCGGAGATCGAGGTTGTCCAGATTCAGTTCAATTACCGCGATTACGAGGATTCCACCGTGCAGGCGCGCAGATGCTACGAGGTTTGCCGCAAGTATGGCAAGCCGGTGTTTGTGATGGAACCCGTGCGCGGCGGCAGCCTTGTCGGTCTTCCGCAGACGGCCAAGGACGTGCTGACGGGTCTAGGCGGCGGCAGCATCGCCAGCTACGCGCTGCGCTACTGCGTTTCCTTTGAAGGCATGGAGATGATCCTCTCCGGCATGAGCAACACGGCGCAGATGGAGGATAATCTGGCGACCATGAAGGAAGCAAAGCCGCTTGATGAAAAAGAAATGGCGGCGATTGCTCAGGTTGTCGATATTCTGCGTCATCAGAACCAGATTCCCTGCACGGGCTGCGAGTATTGCACGGAGCGCTGCCCGATGAATATCAATATTCCGAGACTTTTCAAGATGGTGAATGCGAGCCGCGAGTTTACCAACTATGATCCGAGCGGAGATTTCGCGGACGCCACGCGCAATCACGCCAAGCCTTCCGAGTGTCTGGGCTGCGGAATGTGCGAGGAGATGTGCCCGCAGCATATCGAGATCCGCAAGGAGATTGCAGCGATTGCCGAAAAGATGGAAAAGTGATGCTTTGGGCAATCCCCCGAGCGCTTGAAAACGGAATCGGGATGCGGCAGGACGTAATCCGTGTCCTTTGCTTGAGGATTCCGTCATGAAGGAAAGAACAGGAGGATGATTGCTATGAAAATCGGTGCGCAGATGTTCACCGTTCGCGACCATACGCGCGACCTTGACAGCTTGGCCCAAACCCTGGAGCGGATTGCCGAGATCGGCTATACGAGCGTTCAGGTGTCCGGCACCTGCGCCTATGAAGCGCAATGGCTCAAGGAGCAGCTGGAGAAGAATGGCCTTGAATGCGTGCTCACGCATATCCCTTCGCAGAAGCTGACCGAGGAAACGGACAAGGTGATTGAGGAGCATACGAGCTTCGGTTGCGATCTCATCGGCCTTGGCTACTACGCCTTCAATGAAGAGAAGGGGGAGAGCTGCGAAGCGTTTCAAGAACTGTATCTGCCCGCGGCCCGGAAGATTCGCGACGCGGGAAAAATGTTTATGTATCACAACCACGATCAGGAGTTTAAAAAAGTCGGCGGAAAGCTGATTTTAGAGCGGCTTGCCGAGCTGATGCCCGCCGATACGATGGGCTTTACACTGGATACCTTCTGGGTGCAGGCGGGCGGCGGCGATCCGGCTCAGTGGATCGAGAAGCTTTCAGGTCGTCTCCCGGCGATCCATCTGAAGGATTATGCCTACGGCAGAAAGATGGCCGTGGTCGGCGAGGGCAACATCAATTTTGACCGTGTGTTTGAAAAGGCCGAGGCAGCGGGGACAAAGTACATGCTCGTGGAGCAGGACGATTGCAACGGCGAGGATCCCTTCGATTGTCTTAGGCGTAGCTATCAATACCTGAAGGCCATGGGCTTTCAATAAAGAACATTAACGATAAGGATGTGGACGAATATGAAGAATTTCAAGATTAGCGCGTTTGCCGATGAAGCCGGCTCGATGATCGACGCACAGATTGCTGCTATGAAGCGCAACGGCGTAGTCGGCCTTGAAATGCGTCAGGTGGACGGAGAGAATGTTTCCTCCATTACCGTGGAAAAGGCTAAGGAGGTCAAGACGAAGCTGGATGATGCGGGTCTTGTTACGTGGTCAATGGGTTCTCCGATCGGCAAGATTGATATCGTTTCCGGAGATTTCGCGGCGGAGCTGGACAAGCTCAAGCACACCATTGAGCTGGCGAATGTACTGGGTGCGCAGAATATCCGCATGTTCTCCTTCTATATGCCTGAGGGCAAGGATCCTGCCGAGTACAGGAACGAGGTGCTCGATCGTCTGGCGAAGATGGCGGAGATTGCGCAGGGCACGGGCGTGACGCTCTGTCATGAGAACGAGAAGGGCATCTACGGCGACATCCCGGAGCGCTGCGTGGAGATCCACAAGGCCGTTGCGCAAATCGCGGGCGTGTTCGATCCGGCCAACTATGTACAGTGCGGACAGGATACGTGGCATTGCTGGGAGCTGGTCAATCCCTATATCAAGTATATGCACATCAAGGATGCGCGCAAGGATGGCTTTGTGGTTCCCGCCGGTCATGGCGAGGGACAGGTTGCCCGCCTGCTTGAAGCGTACAGCGCCAAGGGCGGCGAATGGCTGACCATTGAACCGCATCTGACGCTTTTCTCCGGCCTTGCCGCGCTGGAGCGCGAGGGAGAAAAGAGCCAGGTCGGCGAGCATGTTTACGAGACGGCGGACGCGGCGTTCGACGCGGCGTGCAGCGCGCTCAAGGCGTTGCTCTGATACAAAATCACGCCAAATGGCTTTCCTTTCCTATATTAAATGAAAAATCTATGGGTACAAAAAGGAGAAACATCCCATGAAAAAGATTCGTTTAGGCATTATCGGTATTGGCAATATGGGTTCGAGCCATGCGCGCAACGTGCTTGGCGGCAAGTGCCCGGAAATTGAACTCGCAGCGGTTGCGGAGAAGAACCCCGAGCGCATTGAGTGGGCGAAGAAGGAGCTGACCGACAGCGCCGTTTACTTTACCGACGCTATCGAAATGCTGGACAGCGGCCTGATTGACGCGTGTCTGGTGGCGGTGCCGCATTATGACCATTGCCGTTATGCGATTGAGTGCATGAAGCGCGGTATCCATGTGATGGTGGAAAAGCCTGCGGGCGTGTATACCAAGCAGGTGCGCGAGATGAATGCGGAGGCGGAAAAGCATCCCGAGGTCGTCTTTGGTATGATGTTTAATCAGCGCACCAACTGCGTCTATCGCAAGCTGCGCGAGCTGGTCAAGAGCGGTGCATACGGCAATATCCGCCGCACCAACTGGCTGATTACCAACTGGTATCGTCCGCAGGCCTACTATGATTCCGGCGATTGGCGTGCAACGTGGTCCGGAGAGGGCGGCGGCGTGCTGCTCAACCAGTGCCCGCATCAGCTGGATCTTTGGCAGTGGATCTGCGGCATGCCCACCAAGGTGCAAGCGCATCTGCACTATGGCAAGTGGCATGATATTGAGGTGGAGGACGATGTAACTGCATATGTCGAATATGCGAACGGCGCGACCGGCGTGTTCGTGACCACCACGGGCGATGCGGACGGCACGAATCGCTTTGAAATTCAGATGGACAAGGCGAAGCTGGTTGTAGAGGATGAAAAGCTCATCGTGGAAGAGTTTGACATGACCGAGCAGGAGTTCTCCAAGACCAACACGCAGCCCTTTGCCGGCGTGGGCAAGCATCTGGTCGATGTGGAAACCGATGGCGAAAACCCGCAGCACGTGGGCGTTTTGAACGCTTGGGCCGGCGCGATTCTGCGCGGCGAGCCGCTGGTAGCCCATGGTAGCGAAGGCATCAACGGCCTGACGCTCTCCAACGCCATGCATCTGTCCTCCTTTACCGGCAAGGAAGTCACGCTGCCGCTGGATGAGGAGCTCTACTATGCGGAGCTCATGAAGCGCGTGGCGACGTCCCGCCGCAAAGAGCCTGTGAAGGCCGTCTTCGCCGATACTGCGGACAGCTATGCAGGAACGAAGTAAGCGTAGACAATCGGACGCAATGATGATATAATGGGGGCGCTTTGCCGCGCCCTGAGAAGGGTTAGCCTCTGAACGCCGTATCCCTTTGGGGTGCGGCGTTTTTGCTAATGGAAAATCGCGTAAAGCATTGTACAGGGATGCTGTTCTTCTATTAAAAGATGGAATGATAGGCGCGAAGTGAAGAAGGGAGTCTTTGTCCAATGTCCCCAGGCCTCAGGTCTGGGGACATTGGACTCCCTCTTCGCTTCGCGCCGACAGCTCATTCCCATCTGAGATTAGTATAAAGCCCTCCCGAAGACGGCATAAAGCCGGAACGGGAGGGCTTTGTCATTGACGGCGAAGCGGAATACATGGTAGGATAGGGACAGCAAGAAGGCATGGAACATCCGTGCCGTTGAAGCGAAGGTTGATCAAGGAGGAAACTGCATGAAGTATTCGGTATGTGTGCCCGCTGTGTTTCGCGGAATGCCGCTCGCGCAAGCGCTGGGCAAGGTCAAGGAAGCAGGCGCGCAGGCGTTTGAAATCTGGGGCTGGGATGAAAAGGATCTGGATACTTTGGAAAACGGCATCGCGAAGCATGGACTTGTGATGACGGCGATGTGCACCAAGCTGATACCGCTCAACGATCCTCAGCGCAGAGCGGAGTTTATGGACGGCCTGCGCGTCTCTATCGCTGCGGCGCAGCGGCTGGGTTGCCCGGTGCTTATCGCGCAGGCGGGACAGACGCTGGAGGGCGTTGAGCGCGGAAAGCAGCATGCGTGCATCGTGGAAGGGCTTCGGGAGGCGGCCCGTTTGCTGGAGGGCAGCGGGGTGGTGATCGCGCTTGAGCCGCTCAATGCGCTGGTAGATCACAAGGGCTACTATCTGACGAGCTCGCAGGAGGCGTTTGATATCGTGCGTGAGGTGGGCAGCGATAGCGTTCGCGTGCTCTTTGACGTTTATCACCAGCAGATTACCGAGGGCAACCTGATGGCGAACCTCAGCGCGAATCTGGAGCTGATTGCGCATATGCATATTGCGGGCGTGCCGGGACGGCATGAGCCGCTCCAAGACTGCGAAATCAACTATCCCGCGCTCTTTGAAAAGCTCCAAGCGCTTGGCTATGCAGGGTATATTGGCCTTGAGTACATGCCCAAGGGTGATCCGATGCAGTCCATCCGGCAGATTCTGGCGCTGAATGC
>CAZACG010000059.1:0-7217 GCA_964483645.1 uncultured Oscillospiraceae bacterium
TTTGCAGACCGAAATTGATACCTGCTGGGTAAACGTCGGCGGCGAAAATCCGGCGGAGTATGTGCGCAAGTATGCCGGACGCGCCGAGGTCGTTCATCTGAAGGACTTCGCGGGTCAGAAGAGCGAGCATATGTACGAGCTCATCGGCATTGAGGACGACAAGAAGAACGAGGACGTCGGTGCGTTTGAGTTCCGTCCGGTCGGCTACGGCAAGCAGGACTTCCCGGCGATCCTTGCGGCGAGCGAAGATGCGGGCGCCAAGTGGGTCGTCGTCGAGCAGGATCAGCCTTCCATGGGCAAGACGCCGATAGAGTGCGCCGAGATGAGCATCCAGTATCTGAAGTCTCTGTAAGCATCGGTGAGGGGAGTGATGGACATGAACGCAGCGCCCGCAAGGGATGTGCGTCATCTGCATGTGGCCTATATTGGCGGCGGCTCGCGCGGCTGGGCATGGGGCTTCATGAAGGATATCGCTATGGATGCGCAGATGTGCGGAACGGTTCGTCTGTATGATATCGACAGACAGGCCGCCGAGCGCAACCGGATCATCGGACGGAAGATTTCCGAGCATCCGCATGCGGTGTCCCGCTGGAATTACGAGGTTGCCGACTCTTTGAAGGAGGCGCTGGACGGCGCGGACTTTGTCGTCATTTCCATCCTCCCGGGCACCTTTGATGAAATGCATTCGGACGTGCATGCGCCCGAGCGTTATGGCATCTGGCAGTCCGTGGGCGATTCCATCGGTTTGGGCGGTTTCATGCGCGCTATGCGTACGATTCCCATGTTTGCGGAAATCGGCGAGGCGATTCGGGATTATGCGCCCGATGCGTTTGTCATCAATTACACCAACCCCATGGCGCTGTGCGTACGCACGCTTTACGAGGTGTTTCCGCAGGTCAAGGCCTTTGGCTGTTGCCATGAGGTGTTCGGCACGCAGCATCTGCTGTGTACGATGCTGGACAAGGAGTATGGCATTCCCGGCGTGACCCGTCAGCAGCTGTACACCGGCGTGACGGGTATCAACCACTTCACATGGCTGACCTCCGCTTCTTATAAGGGTTATGACCTGATGCCTCTCTATCGTGAGTTTGCGCTCAAGTATGCGCAGACCGGCTATGAAGAGGGCAAGGACAAAAACTGGATGAATTCCTCCTTTGACTGCGCGCACAGGGTCAAGTTTGATCTTTTCCTGCGCTATGGGCTGATTGCTGCGGCAGGAGACAGACATCTGGCGGAGTTTATGCCCCGGGATTACCTGACGGATCCGGATACGGTACGCTCCTGGAAATTTGGATTGACCACGGTGGATTGGCGCAAGGATGATCTTCAAAAGCGTCTGCGCAGAAGCGACGCGCTGCTGAACGGCGAGGAGAAGATCGAGATGAAGTCCTCCGGCGAGGAGGGACATCTGCTCATCAAAGCGCTTCTGGGGCTGGGCAATATGATTTCCAACGTCAATGTGCCTAACAGGGGGCAGATTCCCAATCTGCCGCTGGGCGCTGTGGTGGAAACCAACGCGCATTTCAGTCGGGACAGCATTGAGCCGTTGATGGCCGGTGCGTTGCCGCCTGAACTGAAAGCAATTATCGGTCGACATGTGGACAATCAGGAGAATACGCTGCGCGCGGCGCTTAATTGTGATCGCGAGTTGGGATTGCGCACGTTTATGAACGATCCGCAGATGACGCTTGATCAAAAGGATGCGAAGGCGCTGTTTGATCAGATGCTGGAAAACCAGCGCGCGTATTTGCCGGAAAAGTGGTTCAAGTCATAAAGTAGGTATGCCGCCGCTTTCCTTGAGGAGAGCGGCGGCATTTTTATGCCTTATGGAGAATTGCGCAAAGCAGCGTCATGTGGTAAGTGTTTCGGAAGCGGGGACGCATTTTTTTGGGGCTTTGCCGCCGCAACAGACAAAATCGGAAAAGGTCTTGCAAAAATCAGCAAAGTGTACTATATTAATTCCAAGAGAATCTCGTTTTCTTTGGATGTTTTGACGGAATGATTTCAATATGGCCCGTTTTGCCGGGCAGTCAGGAGAGATGGATGATGAATCGAGCTGCGGGTATTTTGCTGCCCATCACCAGCCTGCCGTCCAAGTACGGCGTCGGCTGCTTTTCTAAGGCCGCCTATGACTTTGTAGACTGGCTGGCGGACGCGGGTCAGACCTACTGGCAGATTTTGCCGCTGGGCGTGACCAGTTATGGCGCGTCCGATGATTCCCCGTATCAGTCTTACTCGGCCTATGCAGGCAATCCCTACTTTATCAGCCTTGAAGCGCTGTGCGAGGAAGGTGTGCTGACCGCGGCGGAATGCAGAAAGGTCGATTTCGGCAGCGACGAAAGCCATGTGGATTATGACAAGCTCCATGAGGGGCGCTATCAGCTGCTGCGCAAGGCGTATGAACGCAGCGATATCAGTCAGAACGAGGATTATCAGCGTTTCATCCGGGAAAACGGCTGGTGGCTCTCTGACTATGCGCTCTTTATGGCAGTTAAGAATTTCTTCGGCGGGAAGACATGGCATGAGTGGCCAGAGGATATCCGCATGCATTGGGGCTTTGCGCTGGATCACTATCGCCGCGAGCTGTATTTTGACATTGAATTCCAGCAGTACATGCAGTTCAAATTCTTTGAACAGTGGCAGAAGCTGAAGGCTTACGCCAATAAGCGCCATATCAAGATTGTCGGCGATATCCCGATCTATGTGTCGCTGGACAGCGCGGATGTGTGGGCGCATCCCGAACTGTTTGAGCTGGATGAGAACAATATCCCGACGGCGATTGCGGGCTGTCCGCCGGACGGCTTTTCTGCGACGGGGCAGGTTTGGGGCAATCCTCTCTACCGCTGGGATTATCACAGGCAGACCGGTTATTCGTGGTGGATGAGTCGGCTGTGGAACTGCTTTAGGCTCTACGACGTGCTGCGTCTTGACCATTTCCGCGGCTTTGACGAGTATTTTTCCATACCCTATGGCGCGGATACCGCCAAGGACGGACATTGGGAAAAGGGTCCGGGCATGGATTTCTTCAATAAGGTCAGAGAGAGCCTCGGCGAGCGCAGCGTGATTGCCGAGGATCTGGGTTACATGACGGACTCCGTGCGCGAGCTTGTGCGCCGAAGCGGCTATCCGAATATGAAGGTGCTGGAGTTTGCGTTTGACTCTCGCGATACCGGCGCGGCCAACGACTATCTGCCGCACAATTACATCGAGAATTGCGTGGTCTATACCGGAACACATGACAACGAGACGGTTGTGGGCTGGCTGGACTGCATCAAGCCTGAGGAGAAGGCGATGGTACGCGACTATCTGTGTGATTATTATACGCCGGATCACGAGCTTTATCATGCATTCATCTGCACGGCGATGATGAGCCGCGCCGCAACCTGTATCATACCGATTCAGGATTATCTCGGCCTTGACAACAGCTGCCGCATGAATCAGCCGTCCACCGTCGGTAAAAACTGGCGCTGGCGCGTGACGCGCGAGCAGCTGAGCGCTGAGCTTCAAAAGGAGATTTGTGCCGTTACCGTTCGCTATGGCCGTATGAACTGGGCCGCCGTGGAGGACCAACCTGCGGAGGGTGAGCCCGAAGAAGCGTAACATAAAGCCCTCCGTAAGGAGGGCTTTTTCGGGCGCATAGATTCGGATACCGAGATTTAGACGCCGCGACACAAAAGAATTTCGCTTACGAAGAGGGCATTGAATCAATCAATGCGGAGGGAACGCTTTTGTTTTTGCAAAATCTGCATACGCATACCCATTGGGACGACGGAAGAAATACGGCGCAGGAGATGATTCTGGCTGCGAGGGCTGCGGGGCTTACCTCTGTGGGCATCAGCCTGCATGCGCCCCTGCCCTATGAGAATGATTGGAGCGCGAAGGAGAGGGGGTTGCCCGCGATCCTTGAAGAAATGGCGCGTCTTCAACGAGTATATGCGTCCCAAATCCGCGTCTATCGGGGCATTGAATGGGATGTGCTTTCGCAAACCGATCTCTCGCCGTATGACTATGTGATCGGCTCTGTGCATCATCTGCCGATTCCTGGTCTGCCGACCGTGGATGAGAGCGCGGCGCGGACGGAGGCCTTTTTGCGGGATGACTTTGATGGGGACAGCGATGCCGCCGCCAAGCTCTACTTTGATCAGTATGCGATTGTGGCCCGGCAGCCAAAGGCGCGGATCGTCGGTCATTTTGATCTGCTGACCAAGTTTGACGAGCAGCGCCATTTCTTTCATCCCGAGAGCCCAAGCTATCAAAAGGCTGCGCGCGAGGCGATGGAGTTGCTGGTGGCGGCGGGAAAAATCTTTGAGATCAATACCGGCGCAATCAGCCGGGGATATCGCACCGATCCTTATCCGTCCCAAGAACTGCTGAGGCAGCTTTGCGCCATGGGCGGATGCATCACCATCAGCGCAGATGCGCACGCAGTGGAAGGCATTGCCTGCGCGTTTGATCGGGCGCAGCAGCTGGCCTGCGCCTGCGGCTTCCGAGAGGCATGGGCGCTGGAGGGAGAAGAATTCGTGCCGGTGAAAATCGGATGCTGATCACAGTATAATTGCTTTCATCGCAGATATGCTGCAGTTCCCGGTTCTTGGCACATAGGATATTGTGCAAAGCATCGTGCTGCGAGCACGGAGCAGCGTCATGCTGCAAGCTGCTTTGAAAGTGGAAGCACGCATTCTTGTATCCCTATGCATACTGTGCTATAATGAGCCTGCCAAGCCGATCAACGAAAGCACGGGAGGTTGGGACATATGTGGTTTGTCTTTGCATTGCTGTCTGCTGTCTTTGCAGCACTGACTTCGATATTGGCCAAAATCGGTATAGACGGCGTTAACTCTACGCTTGCTACGGCCATTCGGACGGTTGTGGTCGTCGTCATGGCATGGGGCATGGTTTTCCTCACCAACGCGCAGAGCGGCATCGCTGAAATCAGCAGAAAGAGCTGGATTTTCCTCATTCTTTCCGGCTTGGCTACGGGTGCGTCATGGCTCTTCTATTATAGGGCGTTGCAAATGGGAGAAGCGTCGAAGGTTGTCCCGATTGATAAGCTCAGCGTCGTGATAACGCTGGTGTTGGCCTTTGTTTTCTTGCATGAAAAGTTAACTGCCAAGTCGCTGACTGGCTGCGTCCTGATGACCGCAGGAACGCTGCTCATGGTTTTGTAATCCTGTCCTCAGGTCAAAATGATGGATAAGCGCGAAGTTCCTTGGCAGATTTGGGCGGCAGCCCAACGGTTTCCATGGCAAAGCCATCCCATCAAAGCAGTCGGGGAGCGAACCCTGACGGTGGATTCTTTCAAGGCTTGTTTGGATTTGAGAATAGTATAAGCTTGAGAGGAGCGAAGGTGCGCGTCGATCTCTTCGCTGTGCAAATGCCTCAAAACAACGTGATATTGGAAAGAGACTGTCAGAATTCAATATATTCTAAGAAGAAAATCATACAGAGTATGGCTTGCTTTTGAAGGCGAGGGGCGTTCTGTTCGCCCTTTAAGACTTCGACAGCAAAAGGCTTCTTTCTTAAGAATATATTGTTTGATCCTGACAGTCTCTTGATGTTTGGCGTTGTTTATGCGAGGATTCTGATGAGGATTTCATGCGCATCAGAAGCGATGAATTCCGTATCGAAATGAAAGTCGGCGTTCGGATGCCGAGCAGGATTAGTGCTCGTGGCAATGGCAGTCATGCTCGTGCTCATGGTGATCATGACCGCAGGAGCAGTTGTGGTCGTGCTCATGATGATGATTGCAGTTGGCTGCGCCGTTGTGCGGAAGCGTGCCTGCCAGAAGCGCGGCAACGGCCTCGTCGGCATCGCCTTCGATGCCTGCATACAACTCGATATCCGCGTTGTCCAGCGCAAGCTGAGCACCCATGCCGATGCCGCCGCAGATCAGCGTGCTTACGCCGATGGAGGAGAGGAAGCCTGCGAGCGCGCCGTGTCCGCTGCCGTTTGCATCGACCACTGCGTCGGCGAGTACCTTGCCGTCCTCGATCATATAGACCTTAAATTCTTTTGTGTGCCCAAAGTGCTGGAAAACCTTGCCGTTTTCGTAAGTGACTGCGATTTTCATGGGGTGTTCCTCCTGAGTTTGATGGATTTATAAAACCTTCACGCCGTCGACGAATTTATCCGTGACGCTGAATTGACCGATATAGGCACAGCGCTCAATGCGCTGCGCAGCGGAGAATGTGCGGGCGCGCAGCATGGCGCTGTCGTCGACAGCGACGGCGTCAAACGCATAGCCCGGCTCAAACAGACCGACCTTGCCGAAGAATGAGCCGCCGCCGACCGTGGCCATGTAGAGCGCTTCCAGAATGCTCAGCGGCTTTTCGCGCTCGTCGACATAGCGCCAGCGGAGCTTGCTGACCTGAACCGCCGCCGCCATGACGGCGAGGAGGTTGAGTGTATTGCCGCCGGCCACGTCGCTTCCGAGGCCGATGTGATAGCCGTTTCGCAGATAGTAAGCCGCAGGCGCGATGCCCGCGATGACGTTTTCATTGCTGGTTGGACAATGAGCGATGAATACGCCGCTGGATTTGATCAGCGCGTTTTCTTCTTCGGGACAGTAGATGCAATGCGCCATGGTCGTTTTACAGTCCCCGCCAAAGAGGCCGAAGCGCGCATAGGTATCCGCATAATGCTTGGCGTCCGGGCAGAGCGCCTTGACCCATTCGATCTCGGAGCGGTTTTCAGACAGATGGCTCTGCATGGGAACGCCGTACTCGCGCGCGAGCACGCCCAAACCGGCCATGTATGCATCGGTCACGCTGGGCGTAAAGCGCGGCGTGATCATGGGATGCACGCGAGCGAGTGGCTCGGACTTGCAGGCGTCAAGCCAGCGTCGCGTCTGCGCAAGGCCGTTCTCTGCGCTGTGCTCGCTGTAGTTTTGAGGACAGTTGCGATCCATGCTCAGCTTTCCCACGTAGGCGCCCATACCAGCCTTGTCGAGCTGGCGCATGAGGATGAGCGTAGCGTCCGTATGCAGCGTGGCGAAGATGTTTGTGCGCGTAGTGGTGGTGTGCAGAAGGTCGTCCACAAAAAAGCCGTAGCTGCGCTCGGCATAGGATGGATCCGCAAAGCGGCTTTCCTCGGGATAGGTGTAGCGCTGAAGCCAGTCGAGCAGCTCCAAGTCCATGGCGCAGCCGCAGTAGCTGTACTGCGGAGCGTGCAGGTGCAGGTCGCTCATGCCGGGCAGAATCAGCTTTCCGCTCAGATCG
>CAZACG010000060.1:0-7193 GCA_964483645.1 uncultured Oscillospiraceae bacterium
CTGCTGCTCCGTGCTGCGCAAGGCGGAGGCGTACGCGGGCGTCACGCCGAACTACGACGTGCTCACCGACGACGAGGCGATGGACGTGCTGATGCTCATTTCCCGCTTCCCGGAGACCGTGCGCAAGGCCATGGACGCGAACGAGCCATCCCTCATCACCCGCCACACCACCAGCCTCGCGCAGGCCTACAACAAGTATTACTTCGAACACCGCATTATGGAAGAAAGCGATCTCGCTGGCAGCGCTGCGCGCGTTGCGCTGACCGACGCTGTGCGTGATGTGATCAAGACCGGCCTGTACCTGATCGGCGTGGAAGCGCCGGAACGCATGTAAGAAAGCTATGCCCGCGCCTTTTGCGCTTTGCGCCGGTTTGAACCCGGTTCCTTCACGCGAGGGGCGCTCGGAAACTGCTGTCCGTAAGATAAGGAGCCGAATAGATGGATATACACGAGCTGCGCGAATTGCTTCTGGATATTGAATGCATGACCGTGCTGCGTCATGTGATGGACAACCCCGCGATGAGCGCGTTGTATCGTCTGCTTGGCGATTGCGCTGCAGAGCATACGGAGCAGGGCGAGCTGACCTATGCGTACTGCGAGGTGTACAATGCGTGGCTGAGCTGCGCGGCGAAGGGACGCGGCGGCTTTGCACGCGAAGCGCTGGAGGCGGTGCTCTTTGAGGAAAGTCCTGTGGCAGAGATGTGCGCGAGCAGGGACGCTTCAAGCCTTCCATACAGCGTGACGGCGGCGCTGTCGCACGATCTGGATGCGCTGGGCAGGCTGACGCGCATTGAACCGGCCATGTTTTTGCTGCTGTGCGAGCGCGCGGGGCTTTCCGGCAGGCAGGCTGCGCGCTTGCCTATGTGGGAGCCCGCGATAGGCTGGCAGAGTTTTGATCCGCGCGTGGATGCGGGCATGCTCTCGCGCGAGGGCGCAAAGCGCGTGGCCGCATTCTTCAGGCAGCATGGAACAGGGTTGTTTGCCCGCTGTCCGGGCAGCACGTGGGTCGGCGTGAGCGAGCGCTATCCGCTCGGTCTGCGCGGCATCATGAAGCCCGATCCGATCCGATTGGAGGACATGGTGCTCTATGAAAAGGAGCGAGGCGTGCTGGTGGACAACACCCGCCGTCTGCTCTCTGGCAGCCAAGCCTGCAATATCCTGCTCTATGGCGATAAGGGTACGGGAAAGAGCGCGACGGTCAAGGCGCTGCTTTCCAGCTTCTGGCTGGAGGGTTTGCGCATTGTCGAGGTGCCTTTGGCGCATTTGACGAATCTGCCGACCATCTTCTCGATTCTGCGCGAGCAGCCGGGCAAGTTTATCGTCTTTGTTGACGATCTCGCTTTTAACGATTCCTGTCCGGAGTATACGGCGCTCAAGACGGTGCTTGAGGGCGGCCTTGAGGCGCGTCCGTCCAATGTTGTCGTCTATGCGACCAGCAATCGCCGCAATATCGTGCGTCAGCGCTTCTCCGAGCGTCAGGACGACGTTAATGAGCGCGACACGCTGGAGGAGAAATTCTCTCTTGCGGATCGCTTTGATCTGCGCCTGACGTTCATGGCGCCCTCTCAGGAGGAATACTTCACGATCTGCCGTGCGCTGCTGGATGCGCGCGCGGTTGCTTATGACTGGGAAGAGCTTCTGCCGCGTGCGCGCGCATGGACGGTGAGCCACAACGGCTGCTCTCCGCGCATTGCACGTCAATTCGCCGACCTTGTGGAGGGCGAGATACGGCAGGCTCAAGAGAAGAAGGAGAAAGAAGCATGACGTACGCTCAAAAGGCAAGAACGTTGTTTTGCAATGGATGTAATTGCGCGCAGGCGGTGTTCGCCGCGTTCGCTGAAGACTTTGGCATAGAGGAATCGCAGGCGCTCAAGCTGGCTTCCTCCTTTGGCGGCGGTATGGGCGGCATGCGAGATACCTGCGGCGCGGTCACCGGCATGCTGATGGTTGCAGGACTCAAGTGGGGCTATGATGACGTCAAGGATCAGGAAACCAAAACCGCGCATTATGCCCGTACACGTACGCTGATTGAGCAATTCAAGCAGATGCATACCACATATGTGTGCCGCGATTTGCTCAGCGCGCTCGAAAAACTTCAAGCCGATCCGTCTCCGAGAACTCCGGAGTATTATCGGGTGAGGCCCTGCGCGCGTTTTGTGGAGACGGCTGCGCAGCTGCTTGACGACATGGCCGCACAGGAAGAATAATCGCTGCTTTTAGGACGAGGGTCTGTCAGGATAGGAAGCCGGGGATATCAGGGAGAATGCGCTCTTTGAACGTCGGCTTGCGCCTGACAGACCCTTTTGATTCTGCTTGGTCATACTCATCTCAGATAGAGACGAGCTATCCGTGCGAAGCAAAGAAGGAGTCTGGGGACAATGTCCCCGGGCTGGGGGTGGGATGAAATCCCCATCGTACTCAAGCGCGCCGTGCGCGCTCCTTCTTCCGAAATAGCTTGCAGTATGAAGCTAGTCTGCGCCCGCTGTACGATGCTTTGCGTAATTTCTAAGAAAGTAAAAATCGTCAGGGAGCGAAGAGAAAGCGATTTGGAATGAAATGGATGCCGTGTTATAATAGCTTTATTCGAGGGACGCAAGGAGGAAGCTTATGCCAAATTGGACGCAGCAGCAGCAGCAGGCGATCTCGGACAGGGGGCGCAGCCTGATTGTCTGTGCGGCGGCGGGCTCTGGAAAGACTGCCGTGCTTGTGGAGCGCATTGCGCAGCTGGTGATGGAGGGATGCCCGGTGGAGAGCATGCTGGTGGTGACGTTCACCAATGCGGCTGCGGGCGAAATGCGCCTGCGCATTGGCGACGCGCTGACCAAGGCCGCCAAGGAGCATCCCGAGCTGGGCGCGCAGGTCATGGCGCTTTCGCGCGCGAGTATTTCTACGCTGCATAGATTCTGCGCGAATCTCCTTCGCGAGCATTTTCAGGCGCTTGCGCTGGATCCGGCCTTTCGCATTGGCGACGAGCAGGAATGCGGCGTTTTAAGCGCGCAGGCGATGGAAGATGCGCTTTATGCATGCTACGAGGTGGGCAGCGAGGCGTTTATGGCTGCGGATAGTTGCTATACGCAGGAGGAAATGATCGAGCTGGCGCGCGAAATGGATGGGTTTATGATGACGCGTCCTGATCCGTGGGCATGGCTGGAACGTGCAATCGCCGACTGCGGACGCAGCGCGCAGGAGCTGGGAAGCAGCCGTGCCGCCGCGCTGCTGCTTGACGATGCCGAAGAGACCCTGCGACTGCTTCGCAACGACGCACAGGGGACGCTGGAGCTGTGCGGCATGCCCGGCGGACCCGCGCATTATACGTCGGCCTGCATGCAGGACGCGCAGCTTTTAGAGGATCTGATCGACGCTTCCCGGCGAGGCTATGACATTTTGCGCGCAGCGCTTGAGGACGCGGGCTTTGTCGCGCTGGGGCGCAAGAAAAAAGGTGACGTTTTTGACGAGGCTATCGCCGAGCAGGTCAAAACGCGCAGGGATGCGCTGAAGAAGGCCGTCAAGGCGCTCTGTCTCAGCTTTGCGCCTACGATCGAGGAGGCGGCGGCAGATCTTGCGATGACGCAGAAGCCGCTGGAGGGGCTTGCGGAGCTGGTACGCACATATGAGGCGCTTTATGGCGCGGCCAAGCGCAGACGCGGCGTGCTGGATTTTAACGACTTGGAGCATCTGGCATTGGAAGCGCTTCAAAAAGACGAGGTGCGCGCTTCACTCAAGGCGCGTTATCGTTATGTGTTTGTGGACGAATATCAGGATTCCAGCGCGATTCAGGAAGCGATCCTGTCCTGCTTTGCGCGCGCGGACGGACAGTTCCTCGTCGGCGACGTCAAGCAGAGCATTTATCGCTTTCGGCAGGCAGAGCCTGCGCTGTTTCTGCAAAAGGCGAAGCTCTATGATCTGCCTGAGACGCAGCATGCAGGCCGAATTGATTTGCAGCGCAATTTCCGCTCTCGCGCCAATGTGCTCGCGGGCGTGAATGCGGTGTTTGAACGGATTATGCGCGCGGATGTGACGGAAATCGAGTATGATGAGCGCGAAAGGCTGATGCCAGGTCTGCCCGTGCGCGAGGATGATCCGCCGATTGAGTTGCATGTGATTTACAAGTCGGAAGACGCGACGACTTCCTGTACACAGGAGGAAGGGGAGGAAGAGGGGCGCACGGAGGAGAGCGAAGAGGAGGAGCGCGAGCTGGAGGCGGTGGAGCGGGAAGCGATGATCGCCGTATCGCGCATTCGTGAATGGGTGGGTACGCCATTCTATGACGCCAAGCTGGGCTGTGAGCGGCCGCTCGCCTATCGCGACATGGCGATCCTCATGCGCACAGCCAGACGTACGGCCCCTATGGCGGCGGACATTCTCAAGTCCGAGGGCGTTCCTGTGTTCTGCGATGCGGGCGAAGGATACTTCGATATTCCGGAGATCCGCGCGATGATGGCGCTCTTGGAGACGATTGACAACGGCGCGTGCGATGAATCGCTGATTGCCGCGCTCTGCGGCCCTGCGCTGGGGCTGAAGGACAGCGAGCTGGCTGAGATTCGCATGGCTGCGCCGGATATACACACGCCCTATTATGAGGCTGTGCGCAGATATCGGGAGGAAAAGGAAGATGCGCTGGCTCAGAAGCTGCGCGATTTTGAGACGCGGCTTCAAAAGTGGCGGCTGTGCGCGCGGCATCAGGGCGTGGACAGGCTGATTGAGCGCATTTATGCCGAAACGGGCTTTCCCGCGCAAGCGGGCGCGCTGCCCGGCGGAGCGGCCCGGCAGGCGAATCTGTATCTGCTGACCACGCGGGCGAGAAATTTCGTCGCTTCGCAGGGCGGCTCGCTGCATGCGTTCTTGGCCTACGCCAAACGGCTGCGCGCGGGCGGCGATTCCATGAGCGCCAGCGCCATTGGCGAGAGCGAGGATGTGGTGCGTATCATGACCACGCACAAGAGCAAGGGCCTTGAATTCCCGGTTGTTTTCGTGCTGGGCATGGGGCGCAGAATGAAGGGCGCGGCCTCGGAAAGCCGCGTTCTGCTGCATGCGCAGCTGGGCGTGGGCTTGCCGTGTGTGGATACGCAGCTGATGAGCGAGCGGGAAACGCTTGTGCGCAGGGCGATCCGCGTCAAGCAGGAGAGGGAGCAGCTTGCCGAGGAGGTACGCATTCTCTATGTCGCCATGACGCGGGCAAGGGAGAGGCTGATTCTGATTGGCGATGCGGGCGTGAGCGCACCGCCGCGGCTGTGGATGCAGGGCGCGAATGCATCTGGTCTGCGCGCGATGCGGACGGGGCTGGATATGGTTGCGCCTGCGCTTGTGCAGGCCGGAGCCAATCTGACCATCCGCGAGGAGGAAGTGATCGTCGGGGATTCCCGCTGGCGCGTATTCGCGCATCGGAGGGGAAAGGGCGGCGCGCTTGCCGGACGCACGCAAGAGGGCGTCATGCGCATGCTCGCGCAGCTGGAAAACACGCCCCTGACGGACAAGAAGCTGGAGAAGCTGATGGCCTTTGAGCCGGGCGCAGGAAAGGCCGCCGTACGAAAGACGAGCGTGAGTGCCATTCTTCGGGATGAAAAGCGCGAGGCAGAGGCAGAATTGGATCGACCGAGAACAGGTGCGCTTGAGCGGCTTCCGCGATTCATGCAGGAAAAGCGCATGACCGGCGCGCGGATTGGAACGGTATTCCATAGAATCATGCGGATGCTCGATTTGGACGCGCTGCGAAATGCGGACAGCATAGAGCGCGAGCTTGGCGCGCAGCTTGAACGCATGCTGCGCGAGGGCGTGGTGACGCAGACCGAGGCCGGTGCCGTGCCGCCGCAGATGCTCGTTCGGCTGTTTGCTTCGCCGCTCGGCGTGCGCATGCTTGCAGCCAGACAGCTTCGGCGCGAGTGGGCGTTTACCTTCAGGCGGAAGACGCAGGAAGGTGAACAGCTTTTGCAGGGCGTCATTGATTGCTGCTTTGAGGAGCGGGGCGGCTGGGTTCTGGTGGATTATAAAACGGATTCCGCGCAGGATGTTTCCGGCGCGCTGGAGAGGCATAGGCCGCAGCTTGAGCTTTACGCGCAGGCGCTTGAGACGATCACGGGCAAGCCGGTGCGCGAGCGCGTGCTCTATCTCGTGCGTGCAGGCACGGGATATGTGGTGTAAAAGTGATGTAAAAGTCGCAAGGACATCCCGCTGCGGGGTTGACAAACGGACCAAATAGGGGTACAGTAAGCCTAGCTTTGCGCTTTGGCGCAGGTATGCGACAGATAGGAACAAGAGGTGAAAGACGTGGACGAACACAGTAGTACCGGCGCGGGCAAACCCCGAGAACGTCGGGCGCAGGCTAAGCGTTCGGCTGCGTTTTTCTTCCGATAAGCCCATGAAAAGCACGGAAGGCACGCAGCCTGTTGCTGCGCGCCTTTTTGGTATGCGGCAAGGATGAACGCGAGCCGATGCGCCGGATTACGCTCGATAGCAGGGCGGCCTGACGCGGCGTGTGCCGCAGGCTGCTTGGGGATGAGCTCTGCATTTTCACGACTGATTCACAGTTGAAAAAGAAACGGAAAATGATAGGAGGGACCCTGCGATGGATGAAGAGATTCGCAAGGATTTTAAAGAGCTTCTCGCTTTGATGGACGAAGGAAAGCATCAGGAGTTCAAAGCGAAGGCGAAGGATTGCCTGCCGGTGGATATCGCCGAGGGGCTGGAGGAAATCGAGGATAGCGGAAAGGTGCTCAAGCTCTTCCGCCTGCTGCCCAAGGATATTTCCTCTGATGTGTTTTCGTATATGACCAGCGATCAGCAAAGGCTCATCGCCGAGAGCGCGACCAACGCCGAATTGACCGCGCTGGTTGACGACATGTTTCTGGATGATACGGTGGACTTCCTTGAAGAAATGCCGGCCTACGTCGTCAAGAAGGTGCTTGCCAATGCGGATGAAAACACCCGCAAGCTGATCAATCAGTTCCTCAACTACCCGGAAAACAGCGCGGGTAGTCTGATGACGATCGAATACGTCGATCTGAGGGACTATTTTACTGTCCGCAAGGCCATTGACTATATCCGCCGCACGGGCATTGATAAGGAGACTGTGTATACCTGCTTTGTGATTGACGAACAGCGCAGGCTGGTCGGTCAGGTCTCCTTGCGCAAGTTGATTATCGCGCCGGAGAGCGCCTATATCCGCGACATCATGGACACCAACATCGTCTTTGCGC
>CAZACG010000061.1:0-7097 GCA_964483645.1 uncultured Oscillospiraceae bacterium
CAAAGCGCCAGACCCGTTGAAATTCTGCGCGCGCTGTGGGGCGAGGGCGAATGCAGCGTCAGAAGCCTGACGATGCCTTGCGACGGCGCGATTGGCGGCGTCGCACTCGGACGCTTTGTCGAGGGGCCTGCGACGGTCGATGCAAACGGGGCGCATGGCGAAGCTGCGCCGCTGCCGATTGAATTGGAGGACGTCATGGGGCAGATCAGCTTGTGCAACGTGCTCTATGCCGAGGCGGCGGCCAACGGAAGCCGTGCGGCGCTGCGCGAAGCGCTTGAGTGCGATCCGGCGCTTTCGGGGATTGATTTGCTCTATACAGAAGGCGTGCTTTCTGATATGATGGAGGGACAGAAGGAGAAACTCAAGAGGTTCTTCTAAACCGGCATGACGCCGGACGCAGTCCCACACAGAGAAGAAACAGCAAAGACTCCGTACAGAAAGGATCGGGAGAAGTTTCATGTTTTTGGCAAATAATTGGAAGGCTTACGAGGTGCTTGATTGCGGAGGAGGCGAAAAGCTGGAGCGCTGGGGCGATGTATATTTGCGCCGCCCGGATCCGCAGGCGATCTGGCCGCAGCGCGATCCGTCGATTTGGCGAAAGGCTCAGGCGCATTATCATCGCAGCGAGAAGGGCGGGGGAAGCTGGGAATTCTTTGCCAAGCTGCCCGAGCGCTGGGAGGTTGACTATGCTTGTAATGGTGATGCGCTCAGGTTTTACGTTCGTCCCACGGGCTTTAAGCATACCGGTCTGTTCCCGGAGCAGGCCGCCAATTGGGACTGGATGAGCAATCTGGTGAAGCAGCGCCGCGCGCAGGGACGCTCTGTGCGCGTGCTCAATTTGTTTGCGTACACAGGCGGGGCGACCATGGCGTGTGCGGCAGCGGGCGCGCAGGTCTGCCATTGCGACGCGGCCAAGGGCATGGTGCAGTGGGCTCGGGAGAACCGAGAGCTGTGCGCGCTTGGAGAGGACAGTACGCGCTGGATTGTGGACGATGCGCTGAAGTTTGTGCAGCGCGAGGCGCGGCGAGGCAGCTTTTACGATGGCATACTGATGGATCCGCCCTCCTATGGGCGCGGCCCGGGCGGCGAGGTTTGGAAGCTTGAAAATGAGCTTTACGGACTGGTGAAAGCGGCAAGCGAGGCGCTTTGCGAGGATCCGCTGTTCTTCCTGCTCAACGGCTATACCACGGGCTTTCAGGCGAGCGTGTTGGGAAATATGGTGGATATGTGCGTAACCTCCCGCTTCGGCGGTCAGGTCAAGGCAGATGAACTCTGTCTGCCGGTCACCGCCGGCGGCGTGCTGCCCTGCGGCACGAGCGGAAGATGGGAGAGGTAACATGGACGTCATCGTGCGACCTACCAAGCGCGAGGAGCTTGAGCAGGTAAACGCTCTGCGCAGACAGGTCAATGATCTGCATGTGCAGGGCAGGCCTGATTTCTTCAGACCCGGTTTTGCCCGGGAGCTTGAGCAATATGTGTACACTGTGTTTGACGAGGAAAACAGCGATGTGATCGTAGCCGCATGCGGGGATGCAATCTGCGGCTATGCGATGGTCAAGTATGTGGACAAGCCGCTGTCGCCCTATATGTGTGCGCGAAGGTTCTATCGCGTGGAAGAGTTCGGCGTGGATGAGGCGTGCAGGCGAAGGGGCGTTGGTTCAAAGCTGTTGGCTTATATGAAAACGGATGCGCGCCAAAAGGGGTTTGAACGTATGGAGCTGGACATGTGGGCGTTTAACAGCAAGGCGTTTGCGTTCTACGAGAACGAAGGCTTTAGCGTATACCGCAGGCATATGGAATTGAACCTGACGGAGGAATGAGCATGCAAACCTACCGTGGCGTTGGTATTCTTTACGAGGACAACCATCTGCTCGTCGTCGTTAAGCCGCCGAACATGCCCACGCAGGCGGACGCTTCCGGCGACCCTGACCTGCATTCCACGATGAAGCAGTATATTGCCGAAAAATACCAAAAGCCCGGCGCGGTATATCTGGGGCTTGTGCATAGGCTGGATAGACCCGTAGGCGGGCTTGTCGTGCTGGCGAGAACGAGCAAGGCGGCGGACAGGCTCAGCGAGCAGGTGAGAAAGAAGACGCTGGCGCGCCAGTACGTCGCCGCCGTGCGAGGCAATCCTCCGCGCAGCGCAGAGCTTTGCGATTGGCTTGTCAAGGACGGGAAGACCAATACCGTGCGCGTGGTTCCTGCGGGGACGCTCGGCGCGAAGGATGCCAAGCTGACGTTTGAAAGCGCAGGCAGGGACGGGGAGCTGACGCTTCTGCGCGTGCGGCTCTACACGGGTCGTTCCCATCAGATTCGCGTGCAGCTGTCCCATGCCGGCTATCCCATCTGGGGCGACGCGCGCTATGGCGCGGGAAGGCCGGGCGAGCAGATCGCGCTCTGGGGCGCGCATTTGGGACTTGTGCATCCGACCAAGAAGGAGGAAATGCACTTTGACGCTCTGCCGCCGAAGGATCAGGCGCCGTGGAGCATGTTTTTAAGCGAAAGCTGGACGAAGGAAGCGCAGATTCTGCTTTGATCGGGAAGAAAATGCCGCGCTGCTTCGTTCTTCATCATAAATGGTCATAGAAGAGTCGTTGAAAACGACCGATGCAATCGGATATGGAGGATGTTCATGAAGCATTTGATCGCTCTGATGATATTGCTTGTAATGCTCTTTGGCATGGCGGCTTCAGCGGATGAGCGCGTGGATACGCTGTTGGCTGTTGCGGTCAGCGAACTGGGGTACTCTGCAACCAAAGGCGGTTACAGCAAATACGGCGAGTGGGGCGGCAATGCGTACGGCGAGTGGTGCTCGGAGTTTGTCTCATGGTGCGTCAGCCGCGCGGACGAGTATTACGGCCTGAGCATGCTGGATAACGATTATCCGATGCAGACGAGCTGCGCCGAGGGCGCGGACTGGTTTCATGAGCGCGGACGCTATATCAGCGTCAGCGGCGAGATCAAGGGCGAAGGCACGCAATTCTATCTCAGCGACGGCGTGGCGGTAGCCGACAGACCGTATGTGCCCCAGCCCGGCGATTTGATTTACATTGAATGGTATAAGTATAATCGCCTGGATCATGTGGGCATCGTGGAGTTCGTCACACAGGAAGTGGATGGCAGCTACACCGTGCATACCATCGAGGGCAACAACCATATCCTCGGCCCGACGCCGAGCGTTGTAGCCCGATACAGCTATAAGCTTGACGATCCGTCCATCCGCGGCTACGGCGTGCTGGAGGAGGGGCTGGTGGCGACTGCGCTGGCGATGGGCTCTTCCGGAGAGGGCGTTGTCGCGCTGCAAAGACAGCTCAAGGAGCTGGGCTTTTACAACGGAGACTGCGCGGGAAAGCTGGGCAAGGCGACCGTTGAGGCGATCAAGGCTTATCAAAAGTCCAAGGGACTTGAGCGCACGGGCGAGGCGGATTATGCAACCCAGCGTAGCATCGCCGCCGATGAAGCGGCGCGCAGGCTTGCCGCCGAGATGAGCGCAAAGGCCAAGGCGCAGCAGAATGCGGAAGCAATGATTGAGTCTGCCAAGGACGCGATTGAGGCGAATTGGTTTGGCGAGTTTGATCCCTATGATGAGGAAACGGCATGGGCGAGGCTGACTGCAGAGATCACCGTGCTCAACGTCGATCAGAAGGAAAAGGTGTATCTTTCCGACGGTCCGAACGGTGAGCGCAAGACGACGCAGGCGCATAGAGGCTATTTCTATGGTTCCTCCGTGGCGGTGAAGGTGCTTGAAACGCAGGATGGCTGGACGAAGATTCAGGCGTATAACGACTATGACGAGCTGGAAGATGGGTGGGTGCGCCCCGGTCGGCTCAAAACCGTTACGCCCAATCAGGAATACGGCATCATCGTCGATAAAATGACCCAGCGACTCTACATCTATCACAATGGCAAGCTGATGACCACGCTGCTGTGCTCGACGGGTACGGCAAGCGGATCGAATGAAGGCTATAACGAAACGGCTTCCGGCGAGTTTTTGATGATCAGTCCAACGGGCGGCTTTTGGTCCGGCAACCTTTGGTGCGCGCAGGCGATTCGCTTCAATGGCGGCGATTTGATCCATCTGGTTCCCTCCATCCTCGCTGCGGATGGCACAGCGGATTTTTCAATCTGTGAATCTGCGTTGGGCACACGCGCGTCCCATGGCTGCATTCGCGTGCAGAGGCTGCCCAATGAGGAAGGTTACAGCCATGAATGGATCTGGAATAATCTGCGTGGCAAGAACAATGTCAAGATCATTGTCTGGGACGACGACGGAAGAAAGCTCCCCGAATATGAAGGGGAGGATCCCGTCTATTACAATCCAACGGGCGGAGAAAAATACCATCTGGATCAGAATTGCTCCAGCGTGCGCAGCGCGTATCTGCCGCTGTCGGCAATCAAGTACAGCGATCTCAGCCGGTATCCGTATACGGCGCTTAAGCCTTGCGGATCTTGCAATGCGCCGGAGCGGCCGGAGACGGTTGAAGCGTGGAACGCAGCGATTGACAGGGCGTATGCGGAGTTGGGCATGACGCCATAACGACATAAGCATGGAATTCTATAGAGCTGTCAAGCGAAAAATTCGGAAATTTTAAGCAATAACGAAGAACTTGAGCCCGAAGGTTTTCAAAACGCGACCGGAAAGCTCCTTTGACGGAGCGTTGGGGCAGAGCTTCAAGTTCGTAGAGCCTCAAGTACGAGAGAGCTGATGATTCTTCAGGAATTGCTTTTTAAAATGTTCGGGATTAGCTTGGCGGCTCCATTTTGTTTTGTAAGCGGCTCGGAGTTGGTATGGAGCCGCTTTTATCATGAACGGCCATAGGGAAAAGTGCATGCATTGAAGCGGCTTTGGCATAAAGAACCAAAGAATCCACCGCCGTATGATGAAGGTTGATTCCTTTTCAAGCGAGCCTTTTCGTGCTATAATCGGGAACGTTTGACACGAAAGAAGCAAGAACAGGAGTGTTGTGCGAGATGAATATGCCCCATCCGCATGCGGTACATGGCGTAGGTATGCGCAATATCAAAACGGCCATGGCTACCGCGATTTGTGCATTGGTTTATTATTTTTTGGATCGCAGTCCGGCGTTCGCCTGCATCGGCGCGATCTTCGGTATGGGCTATGACATGCAGGACGCGCAGAAAAACGGCGGAAATCGCCTGTTTGGCACGCTGATTGGCGGATTGTTAGGAATGGCGCTCTTTCGCTTTTATCTGATCTTTGTGCCGGATGGCGGTCATTCGCTTTTGCTGGTGCCGCTGGTGTTTGTAGGGACAGTGCTGCTCATCGTCCTGTGCCAGATGTTCTGGGTCGGCGGTGTGCAGCCCGGCGGCGTGGTGCTGTGCATCCTGATGTTTAATACGCCGGCGGCCAGCTATGTCAGTTATGCGCTCAACCGCATTCTGGATACAGCTGTAGGCGTGCTGGTCGCACTGGTGATCAGCTATGTGTTCCCCCGAGGATGGATGGGTCTTTGGAAGGAGCGCATCGCACGCTGGCATGGGATGGAGCGCATCTCCTGAACGAAGGACTGCGCTGGGGTACAGCTTTATACGCAGCGGCTTTCTTCGCTCAACCCGATTGAATGATAAAAAATAAGATTACCTGCAACTTTGGCTCGTTTCCATCGTCTTAGTACCAGAAGAATGAAAGGATGGTGGATTCGATGTTTAAACGAATCATGGTTGGCTGCTTTCTCAGTCTGTGCGCATGCATGAGCCTTGCGACGGCGCAGGAAAGTGATTACCGGATGACGAAGGATGAAATGATCGCTGTTTGGCGCGCAAGCAGCGAAAAAATGAATACGCAGGCTCAGTGGGAGGACGGCCTCGCGGATCTTGAAGCCTATGAGGCGCGGATTAAGGCCGAGGGCGGAGAGATTAAGCAGGATATGGTGATTTCCTCCCTCCCGAAAAAAGACGATATGCCCTATGAAGAGGCGCTTGAGTTTGCTTATGCGCAGATCATCGAGTGTTTTGGCACGCCGTGTGAAGAGCTGGAGGCTATGGGTGTTTATCCAAGATTGCTTGAATCTCCGTATACGGATGAGGAGAGCGAGTGGGAATTCTACATCACGCCGCGCCGGGATTGCGAGATTGCCCTAGATCATGACTATGAAGCACCGGGCGAGTATCTGGTCGAATTCGGCGCACAGAGCGGCGAGGTTGATCTGTGCATCTGGTATATTGATGATTTCTGGCCGTATGCACAGCGCACATGGGACGCCGGCAAACGGGATTACGTCTATAAACAGGCGCAGAAAAAAGACTTCGGCAGTCTTGAGGCCGAAGAACGAGCCTATTTTATCGCGCTATTTGAGCGGGCGGGATATGATTTGATCCAAGAAAACTGAAATGACAAGGGCGCAGAGAATGGACTCTGCGCCCCTATATGATGATTGACCATTCTCAGGAGACCGAGAAGAGAATTGCTCAAACAGGTGGACAAATACCCTTTCTCAGGTTATAATCAAAAAAGGATACCCTATTTTGAAAGGAGCATATGTATGATTGAAACATTGAAAAAGGAGCGCATCGCCAAGTGCAACGTGGTCTGTGCAATTCTGATGCTTGCGCTGCTGGTCAGCCAGTTCATGCCGTTCTGGGAGTATGCCGATAAGGATGAAACGGTCACCGTGTCGATTCAAGAGTATGTTTGGATGGCCTATAAGCATGACGATCTTCCGGACAGCTTTGAAGATACGCTGGGTGAAAAGGTGAATCTCAATCAGATTGTGCTGATGCCGATCGTCTGTCTGGTTGCATGCGCTGTCGGTATTGTGATGTGCATGCGCTCAATCGACGGTCCGATCACGGCGATTGCTTCTTTGATTGCAGGCGGCTTTGGCGTGTGGGGATATCTGATGGTGCCGGCCTATAAGCTCGGCGCGGGGATTGTTTTCCCGGTTGTCGTAAGCGCGCTTGCGCTGCTGGCCGGCGTGATCAGCATTGTGCTGGCGTTCAAGCGCAACGCGGAGCTGTAAGAGAAAACGCAAAGCTAATACTAATCTCGGATAGAAATGAGCTATCAGCGCGAAGCGAAGAAGGGGTCTGGGGACAATGGCCCCGGGCTGGGGGATGGGGATGAAATTCCCCATCGT
>CAZACG010000062.1:0-7069 GCA_964483645.1 uncultured Oscillospiraceae bacterium
ATGTACACACGCTTTAGCATCGGCGAGGCACTGGCAATGGCCTTTCTTCCTCTCTTTATCTACGCGCTATATGAGGTGGTGCTTGGCGATGCGCGCCGCTGGAAGCTGCTGGCGCTCTCCGGCGCGGCGATTTATCAGAGCCATCTGATCAGCGCCAGCCTGTGCGGTATTGCCGCCGTGGCGGTTAGCACGGTATTTTGCGTACGCATCGTCAAACAAAAGCGCTTCATCCCGTTATTTCTGTCTGCTGCGGTCGCGCTGGGGCTCTGCCTGTATGCGTTGCTGCCGCTGTATACATACAGCCGAATCGGCATCAACACATCAGTGATGGCACGCAACACCAGCGATCATCTGCTTGCACCCGCGCAGCTCTTCCTTTCCGCAAATTTCGCCACTGCGCCGTCCGATTCGACGCTTTCAAGATATGCGTTGGTCATCGGTCTACCGCTCATTGTCGGCGCGGCAGCCGCGCTACATGTGTCGGCTACCAAGGAAAAGCACGATCGGGAGGATATTCTCGCACTTGTACTGATCGCTGTCGGCGCATGCTTTGCTGTGATGACCACAACGCTCTTTCCTTGGGGTCTGCTGGAAAAGCTGACCCATGGTGCTGCGGCCTATATTCAGTTCCCATGGCGGCTTCTGATGGGCGTCAGCGTGTGCCTTTCCATGGCAGGCGGATACGGTCTGGCACACATGACGCAGGGGCAGAACCATACCGCGCAACTCGCTGTGTTTGCGCTCTGCGCTTCGCTTGTGTTGCCGCAGCTCACTACAGAGACGCGCAAGGAAAACTACGTGATGCCCAACCGCGTGCCACTGTGGGATCAGTTGTACGAGGATTACACGATGAAAGGGACCATCGTTCACGAAATGACAGACAAGACCGTGCATACGCAGGGCGATGTCGTGCTGACGAAGTATGAAAAGTTCGGCACGCGAATTACCGCGCATGTTGCCTCGACGCAAGGCGGCGAAATTTCCTTCCCGCTGTTTGCATTTGACGGCTATGAAGCGACGCTCAACGGCGAATCTGTGGATATCCTTCGCGGGGAGAACAACAGGATTACGCTGAAATTTCTCGCGCAGACAGACGGTGATTTGCTAATCATCTTTGTCGGCAGGCCCATATTGCGCATCGGCGAAGCCATATCGCTGCTAACCGCGTTGGCGCTCATCCTGCACAGCACGTACAGCAAGAAACGCACGGTAAGTAGCCATTCTCGCCGTCAAAACGCGCAGCATTAAGTACTTGAAAAACCGACAGTCCCCTTGTTTCAGCCAGCCGCCCTCATCGGGCGGCTCTTTTTTGTTCTCTTTTGTCAGCTCACTTGCAAACAGGTTTCCCATATCCTTTCACGCTTATTTGCTCAACGGTTTGTCCATCTGTTGTTCCGTATGGCTCTCTACTGCTTATACTCCTTCGTAATTCAAACGCTTAACAAAGCGTATTCGGTTTTTCGCGCCGACGAAGTCATTCAAACCTGCCAAGGGAATTCGTTCCTTGACCCCATATTCACTTCGCGCCGATGGATCATTTTGACTTGAGAACAGTATAAGGCCTGTTCAGTGAAGCGCGTTAAATTCCGGGATGGAAATACGGTGCGCAAATGAAGTTATTTGAAGAAAAATGAGTATGAGGTTTACTTTCGGTCATAAAAGAAGGAGCTGCCCCTCATAGAAGCAGCTCCTTGCCTGAATGAAATACTTTACTTCGTCGGAACGACGGCCGTGCCGTAGGTTTCCTGAATCCAAGTCACAATCGCGTCGCTCTGCAAAACCTCGACAAGAGTCTTGATTTCAGCACGATCATCACCCTCACGGATCGCAATGATATTCGGATAAGCAACCTCGGTACCCTCAACCGCAATCGCGGTGCCGACCACGTCCGCACCGGCCTGCAGCGCATAGTTAGAATTGATGACGGCAAAATCGACGTCAGCCAACTGGCGCGGAACCTGCGCCGCTTCAATCTCAACAATCTCCACGCCGTTCGGATTCTCCTTCACGTCCAACGCGGTCGGATTGTCAACGGTTTCGTCAATGGTGATGATGCCCTGCGCCGCCAGCAGCTTAAGCGCGCGCGCCTCGTTGGTGGTATCGTTCGGCACAGCAATCGTCGCACCCTTCGGAATCGCATTCAGATCCGCAGACTTTCCGGCGTAGATGCCCATCGGCTCATAGTGAACCGCGCCGGCGGAAACCAGCTTGGTTCCCTTCTCCGCGCAGAAGTCCTCAAGGTACGGAAGATGCTGGAAATAGTTCGCATCCAGGTCGCCGGCATCCAGCTGCAGGTTCGGCTGCACATAATCATCAAAAATGACAATCTCAAGATCAATGTCCTTTTCGGCGAGCAGCGGCTTGGCAGCCTCCAGAATCTCGGCGTGCGGCGTGGAAGACGCGCCGATAACGAGCTTGGTAGCCGCGCTGGCGGTGCCAAGCGCAGCAACGAGCACAAGTGCGAGTGCGATAGTCAGAAGCTTTTTCATGATAATATCTCCTTTTTGTTTGGATTAACTGTTTGATACGAGGCTAAATGCCCGAAGCGTTGTGAAAACCTCTCCAGCCGTTCAGCGGTCGAAGCCGTTACTCACGGATACGCTTATCCGTCTTGCGAGAAATGTACATGCCCACAATCTGAATGATCTGCATGAGCACAATCAGCAAAATCACGGTGACCAGCAGCACATCCGTCTGATAGCGATTGTAGCCATAGCTGATGGCTATCTGGCCCAAACCGCCGCCGCCGATCGCGCCAGACATGGCGCTGTAGCCGAGGATGGTTCCGGAGGAGATCGTCGCGCCAACAATCAGGGAAGTCTTCGCTTCCGGGATGAGCACCTTGAGGATGATCGTGGGAACCGACGCACCCATGGACTGCGCCGCCTCAATCACACCGGGATCAACTTCAAGCAGCGAGGATTCGATCATGCGCGCCACATACGGCGCGGCGGCGATGACCAGCGGAACGATGGTCGCAGTGGAGCCATAAGCTTTGCCTGCGATCACGCGGGTCAGCGGGATGACCAGAATCATCAGAATCAGGAAGGGAATCGAGCGGAAGATATTGACCACCGCATCGAGCACGCGATAGACAATCGCCTGCGGCTTCAGGCCGTTAGGCGCAGTCAGCACCAGCGCGATGGCCAAGGGCAAGCCCAGCAGATAAGCAAAGAGTGTGGAAACCGTGGTCATGTAGAGCGTATCCTTCACGCCATTGAGCATCAGGGGTACCATTTTTTCAAGTGGCACTGGATTCCACCTCCTCCACGCGAAGACCGCGGGTCGTCAGATAATAGATGATCTTATCCTGCTGCAGGCGATCCTCCGGCAATTGCAGGATCATCTGTCCGAAAGCCTTGCCGCCCACATCGCGCGTATCCGCGTACATGATGTTGACCGACACATGGCATTCAAGCACAAGGCTGGAGATAATCGGTTCGCTGGAAGCGTTGCCCTCAAAGACAATGCGGATCATGCGCTGACCGATCACGCCGCTGTCCGCTCCGGTCTTGCGGAAAATCAGCTTCTTGGCAGCGGCCGTCTTGGGCTGAGAGAAGACCGATTCAACCGTACCGGTTTCGGCAAGCATGCCGTCGTCAATGATCGCAACATGCGTGCAGATGCTTTCCACCACGCTCATTTCATGCGTGATGATGACAATGGTGATGCCCAGCTTCCTATTGATCTCCTGAAGGAGATTGAGAATCGATGTGGTCGTAGTGGGATCCAGCGCGCTGGTCGCCTCGTCGCACAGGATGATCTTGGGGTTGGTCGCCAACGCCCTTGCAATCGCCACGCGCTGCTGCTGACCGCCGGAAAGCTGGCTGGGATAGTTGTGCTGTCTGTCGGCCAGACCGACGATATCCAGCAGTTCGTCAATGCGCTTGTCGATATCCGCCTTCTTCATCCCGGCGATTTCCATCGCAAAGGCGATATTGCCGCGTACGTCCCGCTGCTGCAAAAGGTTGAAGTGCTGGAAGATCATGGAAACCTGCTGGCGAAGGCTTCGAAGCTCCTTGGAGGAAAGGGCCGCCAGATCCTTGCCGTCGATGATCACCGAACCGGAGGTCGGCCTTTCCAGAAAATTGATGCATCGCACGAGCGTTGATTTACCCGCGCCGGACATGCCGATGATGCCATAGATATCGCCTTGTTGAATTTCAAGATTGATATCGCGCAGGGCTTCGACGGTCTGTGTCTTGCCCTTAAAGGTTTTCGTCAGGTGTTTCAGTTCAATGAGCGCCACGCTGCGCCGCTCCTTTCGTCGTTGAGGTATGCGTCTTGCTGAAGACGAGTATGATTATAACGCATCTTTCGTTTATAGGCAAACACGGATAAAGTATGTCCAGTCATAGGTTAAAACTATGAAATACCTTGTGATTTCGGCTTCTTCATGATACAATAAAGGGAATTGATCACGAAAGGACATGTCTTATGACGCTTCAGCAGCTCAAATACGTCATCGAAGTCGCCGAAAAAGGCTCCATCACCGAGGCCGCCAAATCTCTGTTCATCTCTCAGCCCAGCCTGTCCGCAGCCATTCACGAGCTTGAGCAGGAAACAGCGACCACGATCTTTCTGCGCAACAGCCGCGGCATTCGCTTAACGCCTGAGGGCGCGGAGTTTTTGGGATACGCGCGTCAGGTGGTGCAGCAAGCCGCGCTGATCGAGGACAAATATATTGCGCATTCGGCCATCAAGCAGCGCTTCTCCGTTTCCACGCAGCATTACTCGTTCACCTCCAGCGCATTCGTTGAGCTTGTGCGCGCGCAAGGCGGCGAAGCCTATGAGTTCGTCCTGCGCGAAGGAAAGACCTACGATACCATCCACGACGTCAGGACGCTTCGAAGCGAAATGGGCGTCATCTATATGTGCTCATTCAACGAGGCCGTGCTCTCCAAGATGCTCAGAGAGGCTAATCTCGACTTTTCCGAGCTGTTCGCCGCAAAACCGCATATTTTCGTCGGACGCAACAACCCCTTGGCGGGTCGCCGGGTCGTGACGCTCGAGGATCTCATGCCTCTTCCCTGCCTGACATACGAGCAGGGCGACCAAAACGCCTTTTACTTTTCCGAAGAAATCCTCTCAACGCTCAACCATGACAAGAGCATCAAGGTGACCGATAAGGGTACGATCATCGACCTGATGGTCGGAACAAACGGCTATACGATTTCCTCAGGCATCAGGTGTTTCAGTTCAATGAGCGCCACGCTGCGCCGCTCCTTTCGTCGTTGAGGTATGCGTCTTGCTGAAGACGAGTATGATTATAACGCATCTTTCGTTTATAGGCAAACACGGATAAAGTATGTCCAGTCATAGGTTAAAACTATGAAATACCTTGTGATTTCGGCTTCTTCATGATACAATAAAGGGAATTGATCACGAAAGGACATGTCTTATGACGCTTCAGCAGCTCAAATACGTCATCGAAGTCGCCGAAAAAGGCTCCATCACCGAGGCCGCCAAATCTCTGTTCATCTCTCAGCCCAGCCTGTCCGCAGCCATTCACGAGCTTGAGCAGGAAACAGCGACCACGATCTTTCTGCGCAACAGCCGCGGCATTCGCTTAACGCCTGAGGGCGCGGAGTTTTTGGGATACGCGCGTCAGGTGGTGCAGCAAGCCGCGCTGATCGAGGACAAATATATTGCGCATTCGGCCATCAAGCAGCGCTTCTCCGTTTCCACGCAGCATTACTCGTTCACCTCCAGCGCATTCGTTGAGCTTGTGCGCGCGCAAGGCGGCGAAGCCTATGAGTTCGTCCTGCGCGAAGGAAAGACCTACGATACCATCCACGACGTCAGGACGCTTCGAAGCGAAATGGGCGTCATCTATATGTGCTCATTCAACGAGGCCGTGCTCTCCAAGATGCTCAGAGAGGCTAATCTCGACTTTTCCGAGCTGTTCGCCGCAAAACCGCATATTTTCGTCGGACGCAACAACCCCTTGGCGGGTCGCCGGGTCGTGACGCTCGAGGATCTCATGCCTCTTCCCTGCCTGACATACGAGCAGGGCGACCAAAACGCCTTTTACTTTTCCGAAGAAATCCTCTCAACGCTCAACCATGACAAGAGCATCAAGGTGACCGATAAGGGTACGATCATCGACCTGATGGTCGGAACAAACGGCTATACGATTTCCTCAGGCATCTGTCCGTCCTACCTGCGCGGCGAAGAAATCATCTCCATTCCGCTTGAAGTCGACGAAATCATCCGCATCGGCGTCATTACGCACAGAGATTATCGTCCGACAAAGCTTGGACAGATGTATTTGGACATTCTCAGACGCGTTGTGGGCGATATGCAGGCGGAATAAGGCGACTTGATACCTTGGCCACTTCAAAGCACCCGCGACACTCCATTCCAAACCGACATAAGCAGCTTTTTTCGATGCAAGGGGCCGTCAAGCGAACGCCGAACACCTTAAAAAGCAGCTTTTCGAAGAATCATGGCTTTTCTTAAGCTTGGAGCTCTGCCCCGCCAAAGGGCTTTTCGTTCGCTCTTTGAAAACCCTCATGCACAATGCTTCGCTTTGCTTGCAATATCCGGATTCTTCGCTTGACAACGCCCATTCTCATTCACTTTCCTGCGTGAATATAGTGAAAGCAGCCGTCCGAAATGAAGTTATACCTTTTATGGAGAAAAAACAGAAAACTCCTTCAGCAAAAAGCGCGGACGGCTTAAAGCTGTCCGCGCATGTATTTACTGATATTGGTACAAACCGGTCAAGCGCCCTCTCGATCCATGTGCTGCACATGGCGCTTAATAGCCTCAAACGTCTCATCGCTCAAATCGTGCTCAATTTTGCAAGCGTCATGCAGCGCAGTTTCCTGACTGACTCCCAGCATGGCAAGCATCTTCGTGAGAACCTCATGGCGCTCATAGATGCGCTTGGCAATGGACAGTCCTTCCTCGGTCAGAAAAATATGATTATCCTCGTTGACGATAACCAGACCATGCTCGCGCATCTGACGCAGGACGATGGAAACCGTCGGCCGTGAATAGGACAGATATGAACAGATATCAATGGCATGCACTTCGTTCTGCTTCTGGGAAAGGATATAGATGG
>CAZACG010000063.1:0-7062 GCA_964483645.1 uncultured Oscillospiraceae bacterium
CCCTTCTCCACAATCGCGGTCAGCGCGCTGCAAAAGCCGCTTCTGAGCGTTGCGCCCGCCTCGGCGGAGGCGATGCACGGAAGCCAGATCGACTCATCCGCATAAACTGCGCGTTCTCCAAGCGTGGCCTGCGCTCTCTCGTCGTCCATCAGATAGGCCGCCGCACTGAGCGCAAGTGCTTCGTCCTTTCCCGCGAACACCGCAATGCCCGTCACCCCAAAAGAGCGTACGGGTAAGCCGCAGGAGGAGGGATACTGCATCGTCACAAGCTCAAAACCCGGCCGAACATATTCCCTCGCCTCCGCATCCGTCCAGTCCAGAAAAATGGGCGTTTCCTCATGCAAAAAGCGTTCAAGCGCCGTCTCCCTGTCCGACACATAGCCCACCATACCGGCTGCGAGCATATCCCGAAGCCAGACTACGCTCGCGCGAACCGCAGCGTCGTCAGCCAAGCAGATCGTCGCATCATCGCTGAGCAGCGCGCCGCCATACAGCGCCTGAACAAACGCCTCAATGCCTCCGATATTAGACGGTTCGGGTTTCCAGAGATCAAACGCAATCCTGTCCTGTACGGCAAACACGTCCATCACCTGATACAGCTCTGTGGGGAACCACACGGGATGCTCCGTCTCATTCATCATGTAATCCATGTTTTCCTCACGCATCAAATCGCGGTTAACTGCTATTCTTCTGTGTCGCGCCAGCAGCGGAGCCATAAACAGGCTTTCTTCATATACGCACGCGTCTACCACGGCTGACGGCATGCGTCCAATCTGCGTCACGCGCCCTTCCATAGGAACAAGAATGCCTTCCTTCGCCCATGTGCGCGCTTCCTCCGGCGCACAAATCGCCATCTGCGGCGCATCATCCGCCATCACTCTATCCCGCAGGCTCGCTTCACTGCTCCAAACCGGTTCCCACTGTGCCTGCGGAAATGCATCCTCCAGCAAATCCATACACATCTGCGCCGTCCGTCGACTCATCGCTTCCTCCGATATATAGACCCGCATCCTCTCCTGCGCAGCCGCCTGTGCCGCAAGCCCCATCAGTATCACCGCCAGAAGCAACCCTAATCGTTTTTTCACGCCGTTTCCTCCTCCTTGTCCTCATATCTCCAATATACACGGACAAAGAAGCGCGCATGCCTCAAAAAGACATGCGCGCATGAAGAATCCGGCCTAGTCAAGAAGAATTTGCGCATGACTTGCGCCCGAACGATCCTTTTGAACGAGTATCCTTCGGTCGATGCGCCGGTTGAGCTCCTCGACATGTGAAATAACGCCCACTAGTCGCTTTCCCTGTGTCAGCGAGGAGAGCACGCCGATTGCCTGCGAAAGCGATTGCGCGTCCAAAGAGCCAAAGCCCTCGTCCACAAAGAGCGAGCCCAGCTGAACGCCCCCCGCCTCAGATTGAATCTCATCGCTCAATCCCAGCGCAAGCGCAAGCGAAGCCTTGAAGGATTCGCCGCCGGAGAGCGTGCGCACATCGCGCGCCGTGCCGTTGATATGATCGACAACCTCCATGTCAAGCCCGCTCTGGCTGCGCTGGTTATCCGCCGTCTCCCGCCTGCGCAGCTCATATTGTCCCGCGGTCATCTCCCGCAGGCGCACGTTCGCCCTCGCAATCACACGATCAAAGTATGTCATCTGCACAAACGTCTCAAGCGTCACCTTGTCCCGCCCGGAAAGCTGTCCGTTTGCCGTCGCAGAGAGCGTCGCCGCCATCCGCGCCTCCTCCTGTCTGCGCCGCGCCTCGTCCTTCTCGCCTTCCATGCGTGCAAGCACGCGCTCGTTCGCGTCTATGCGCGCATGCAGCGCCTTTGCCAGCTGATCAAGCATTTTAAGCCGCGCGCCGATTTGATCGCTGCGCTCGCGCAGCACGGAAGAACTTTCCTCCTGCTGCGCACCCTCCAGCTGCTTCTCCAGCGTGCTCCGCTTGGCCGACAGCCCGGCGGCTTCCTCTCTCGCCTTCACATGCGCCGCTCTCGCCGTCTCCATCCGCTCAAGCAGCACGCCCGTCTCCCGCCGCAGCTGTGCGCTGCGCGCTTTTGCCTGTGCTTCATCCGCATAGGGCAGCACGGCTCTGAGTTCCTGCTCCTGCCGCACCTGCTCCTGCGCCGCTTTTTCCAGTGCAGCCCTTTGCTTTTCCTTCTCCAGAATCGAATCGGAGAGTCGGCGTTCCTCCTCTTCCTTTTGGGGAATACGACCGTTCATTCCCTCCAAATCAGCAATTCGCTTCGTCAGCGCGCGCTCAAGCTCCGCCTGCGCTTCCCGCTCCTGCGCCGCTTCCTCCAGCGCCCTTCGCGCCGTCTGCGTCGCGCTGTCCTCTTGCCATGCGCCCAAAAGCTGCTCAGCCATCTGTCCTGCGCTTTTTCGCACAGCCTCCAACGCCGCCTGTGCCGCGCTTGCCTCGCCATGGCAAGCCGTAGCCTGCATCTCCGCGCGTTCACGACTGCGCCGCAGCTCATTGAGCGTTTCCTCGCTCGGCGTATTTCCGAGCATTTGCGCCTTGTTCGGGTGATGAACGGAGCCGCAAACCGGGCAGGGCCGCCCCTCCTCAAGCCGAGCAGCCATCGCTCCTGCCTGCCCGCCAAAGAACAAAGCCTCCGCTTCGGCATAGGCCGTCTGCGCATGGTTCCGCATCAGAATCGCTTCATTCTCCAATCCCTGCGCACGCTGCGCATTCGCCTTGCGCAGGCTCAACTCCCGCAGAGCCTCCGTCAGCCTTGTAAGCTGCGCAGCACGCTCGGCAGAACGCCGCGCCGCCTCCTGCGCCTTCACCTGCTCCGCGCGCTTGCCGCTCAAGCCCTCAACCAGCGTACGCGCCTTGGCAATATCCTTGCGCAGCCTGCAAAGCCTGTCCTGATCCGACTGAATCTGTATTCCAAGCGACTGCGCGCCGGAAAGCGCTCGCTGCGCCGCCTGTTTCAGCTCATCTGCCCGCGCATAATCCGCAAGCCTCGCCTCAATCGCTGCGCTCTGCGCTTGAAGTTCCTCCGTCTTAGGCGTCAGCGCAAGCGCCGCCGCCTCCTGCTCGCTCATCTGACGAACGCGCAGCTGCGCCGCTTCAAGCTGCTCGCCAACGCGCGAAAGCTCCTCTCTCGCGCGCTCAAGCGTCTGCGCTCTGCCAATATGCTCCAAAAGCTTCGCCTGCTCCTGCTGTGCATGCCGAATGCCCTGCTCATTTTCCAGCTGCGCCGCCCGATCAAGCGCAAGCCCTTCGCGCGCCATCTCCATGACATCGTCCACGCGCACCATCGCCCGCTGCTGTCTGAGGCGGGAAAAGGCGTCTTCCATCGCCTCCGGCACGCTCAGCTGATCCGCATCCTGCAAAAGCGCGCGCTCCGCTTCGTCCGCCTCCTTTTTTATCTGCGAGGCGCGCTCCCAGAGCCGTTTTTGCAGCCGTTCAAAGCGTTCTGTATGAAAAATTGTGCGCAGAATGCACCGACGTTCCTCTGTGTTTGCAAGCAGAAGCTTTTTGAATTCTCCCTGCGCAATCATACCGATCTGCGTAAACTGATCGCGCGAAAGCCCGATCAGCGTTTCAACCTCTTCGTTGACCTGCTTTCTGCCCGTGATCACGCGTCCATCCGGGCAACGCAGTTCTGCTTCCTCGCTCTTGCGCACCATACCCTCGCCGCGCTTTTTCGGTCGCTCATAATCCGGGCTGCGGCTGATCGTATACCGCTGTCCCCGCAATTCAAACGCAAGGCGTACAACCGTTTCCTGTCCCGCATCGGCATACTTGCTTCGCAGCATGCCGCTCTTGCGCTCGCTTCCGCTGGCTTCACCGTAAAGCGCAAAGGCAATCGCATCAAAGAGGGTGGTTTTTCCCGCGCCCGTGTCGCCCGTAATCAAATACAGGCCGCTCTCTCCAAGCCGCTCCATGTCAATACATGTGCTTCCCGCATAGGGGCCAAATGCGCACAGAGTCAATTCCAGCGGTCTCATACCTCGTCCTCCCAGATTTTCTCCATCATCCCCGCCAACAGACTGCGCTGGCTGTCGGATAGAGGCGCGCCGTTCTGCATTTCATAAAGCTCTTCAAAAAGCTCCATCGGTGATTGGCTGACGCGGCGCTCACGGGAAAAATCCGCTTCTGCGGCTCGGGTGCGCATGTTATCATAGCGCAATTGCAGCGCGTTGGGGTACACGGCGCGCAGCCTGCCCATCGCATCCGGAATATCGTCCTCATCTGTGAGCGTGATTTCCAGATAATCCTCATTTTCCTCGCCCGCAGCCAGCTCATCAAAGCTGCCGCGCACTCTGCGCATGGCGTGCAGCGGTACAAAGGGCATGCGCTTTGCCGAAAGCTCGCCCTTTGGGCCCAACGTGATCATCCATGCGCTCTTTTCCTGCCCCGCCTCACCAAAGGAATAGCAAAGCGGCGCGCCGCAGTAACGCACTCTTCCCCCCAGCAGACTCTGCTGCGTATGCAGATGACCCAGCGCCACATAGTCAAAGGCTTCAAAGACCTCCGCATCCACATTGTCAAGGCCGCCGACGGAAATCTCCTCCGACTCGCTCCTCGCCGCGCCCGTCACAAACTGATGCGCAACCAGCACATTGCGGCACGCAGGATCCAATTCCATCCGTTCGATTGCAGCCGCCATCGCATTCGTGTAGCCCTCGATCGCTTCCTCCTCAAGCGCAGCTCGTACATGCGCGGGCTTAATAAACGGAAGCAAATACACATGTACCTCGCCGTACGCATCCGAAAACACCACTCGCTTGGGCTTTCCGTCATAGACGGGAGAGACATATACGCCGCTCCTATCCATCAGTCCCGCGCCAAAGGCGATGCGTTCCGCGCTGTCATGATTGCCCGCGATCAGAACAACCGGGCTCCCCTGCACGCTCATGCGCGTGAGAAAATCGTCAAAGAGCGTCACCGCCTCCGCCGCAGGCACCTGCCTGTCATAAATGTCTCCCGCGATGATCGTCAAGTCCGCTTCCCGAGCAAATGCCAGCGCCTGCTTTAAAATAGCCCGCTGTTCGTCAAGCATGGACAGCTCAAAGATACGCTTGCCCAGATGCAAATCGGACAGATGCAAAATGTTCATATGTTTCGCCCCCGTAAAACTGCTTGTTTCATTATACACGCATTTTCATTCTCAAACAATCCCGCCTTGACATGCGCGGCGCATGCCCGTACAATGAAGCATAACCATCGAACAAGATCAGGCGGGTGTATTGATATGAAACTGCAATCCTCTACCAAGCGGACGATCCGAGCGCGCGATGCGTTTTTTCTCGGCGCGCTGCTGGCGCTTTTCGCCCTCGCTCCGGCCATCCTCCCCTATGGCGGGCGATATATCACGCGCGGAGATTATATCGAGCAGCAGCTCCCCATGATTCTCGAAACCCGGCGCATCCTGCGCGCAGGGCTCAACGCTTACAGCTTCTCCACCTATCTGGGAACACCCGCAATGGGCAGCTACGCCTTCTACACGCTGGGCAGCCCGTTTGTCTGGCCGCTGGCGCTTCTGCCCAAAACACTCATTCCCTACGGAATCAGCGTTATGGCCATCCTCAAGCACGCCGTAAGCGCGCTGTGCGCGTTCCTGTATTTCAATCAGATGCTCAAGGACGAGCGTCTGTCCCTGCTGGGCAGCGTGCTGTACACTTTTTCCTCCTTCACCGTCGTCAACACGCAATTCTATCACTTCACCGAGGTCATCGCTTTCTTTCCGCTGATCCTCTTGGGGCTTGAAATCGCCATGAGCGATCATCCCCGCCCCGGTCTGCTCGCGCTATCATGCGGACTGAATACGCTGGTCAACTTCTATTTTATGTTTTCCAGCGCGCTGCTCGCTGCGCTTTACTTTCTGTTCCGCTTTTTTTCCGAAGACTGGAAGCGAGCGCGCAGCCTGCGCCGCATGTTCTTTACGGTCTTTGAATGCGGAATCGGCTGCGCGCTCGCGGGCGTTCTGTTGATTCCGTCCCTCTATTTTATGATCACCATCACGCGCACGGTCAGCGGCATGCTTATGCTGACGGAACCCTTCTCGCTCAACACGCTGTTTGAGCGTTTGCGCGTGCTGCTCATGCCCATCGAGAGCGGCGTCGTGCATGCCTTCTTCGGCGATGCGGGCAGCTGGTGTTCCACTGCGGCGTATCTGCCCGTATTCGGCCTGACCGGAGCGCTGGTTTTTGCCTTTGCGCAAAAAAAGCAGAATTGGCTCAAGTGCCTTCTTGCCTTTCTGCTTTTAGCAAGCGCCCTCCCGGTTCTCTCCGGCGCGTTTGCGCTCTACACCAATGTCCAATATACGCGCTGGTGGTATGGTCTTTCGCTGCTTCTTTCGCTCGCTGCGCTTTATGCGCTACGCGCGCATCCGCTTTTTGACGATCTGGACAGCCCGGCAGAGGCACTCTCCTCCCGTCGCCCCTGGCTGTATGCCTTCACGCTGTGTACTTTGCTGGTCTGCATGCTGGTTTTCCCCGCCCTTTTGCCCGAAAAATTCTTACGCCGCGCAGTTCATCTGCCCATGTTCGGCAAGCTTGCGTCCCTGCTTCTCTCCTTCCGAGACGGTGTGTATGCATCCGATATCTTCCGGTTTGCCGCCCTTGCGCTTGCCTTGCTGGGCGGCGGCGCGCTGCTGCTCATCCTTCTGCGCAGAATGCGCTTTGCCTGTGTGCTCGCCCTTGTCGGTCTATGCGCCTGTGTGCAATACGGCGGCTATATCGCCGTCGGCGATCAGAATCTGCTCTCCGGCGGCGCCTTGCCCGGCCAAGGCGTCTATCCCCTTTCCGAAATCGCACAACCCACGCTGGACGCGCTCGCCATGCCCGAGCCGGAAGCGTTCAAGCGCGTCGATTATGGCATTCGGCTGCGCAATTACGGCATGCTGCGCGGCTATTCTTCGCTGACCTACTTCTTCTCTCTGCGTTCCTCCTATGTCGGACGATTTATCGCCGCCTCGCAATACGGCGGTTCCGAATCGACAACCATCACCGTTTCTTCAACAGATCCCGCCGTTTACGCGCTCCTGAGCGTTACAGAGTATCATCAATTCGATGGCGAAGATGTTCCCGAGGGCTTTGTTTACAGCCATGAGGAGAA
>CAZACG010000064.1:0-7055 GCA_964483645.1 uncultured Oscillospiraceae bacterium
TTTGCAGGAGAATTGGGATGCACAAATTATCATTACGACCTTTGTGCAGTTGCTCAACACGCTCTTTGATGGGAAAATGCCGTCGGTGCGACGCTTTGAGTGTTTATGCGAAAGCGTAATCATCATCGACGAGGTGCAATCGTTGCCGCCGAAGCTGCTGTCAATGTTCAATGTGGCTGTGAATTTTTTGGTGAAGGGCTGTGGAGCGACGGTGTTGCTTTGCTCTGCCACTCAGCCGACGTTTACAATGGCCGATCACAAGATGATTCCCTGCGAAAGGCTCATCGGTGAAGTGGTATTTCAGCAATACGCGCCGCTGTTTCGCAGAACCGTTATTCGGGATGGCGGCAGCGTTTCCATAGAGGAATTGGCGGAGCGTGCGGCGGAAATCTCGGAGCGCGCGGGGAGCTTGCTGATTGTATGCAATACCAAGCGGGAAGCGGCGGAAATATTTTTAACACTCGGCAAGCGGACGAATGCAAAGCTATTTCACCTGTCAGCGGGGATGTGCATGGCGCATCGAGAGCAGACGCTCGAAGAAATCGGTCTTGCGCTGGAAAGGAAGGAACCGCTCATCTGCGTTTCGACGCAACTAATCGAGGCGGGTGTGGATGTATCGTTTGGCGCGGTGATTCGTCTCTCCGCCGGGCTGGACAACATTGTGCAGTGCGCGGGTCGCTGCAATCGTCATGGAGAAAGCGTGACGCCGCAGGATGTGTATATTTACCGTCTGAAGAACGAAAAATTGGGTTCGCTCAAGGAAATCCGGGCGGCGCAGGATGCGCTGAACGAACTGTTGGAGGAATATCGCCGTGATGAGGCGCGCTATTTCCACGATCTCGTTTCCGACGCCGCAATCCGCGATTATTATGCCGCGCTTTATCGAAATATGCCGCGCGGCGTACAGGATTACAGCACACGCGGACAGACGCTGTTTGAATTGCTTTCGACCAATGGACAGTTTGCGGGCGAGGGCGCGCCTAGGTATTATCTTGCCCAGGCGTTTCGGACGGCGGGCAAGTGGTTTGAGGCTCTCGATAGCGTAAACGAGAGTGTACTGGTGCCTTACGGAGAAGGCGCGGAGCTGATCGAGCAACTTAACGAGCGGCGCGCCGGGTACGATATTGCCACCGTAGCAAAAATTTTGCGGAAAGCAAAGCCATACGCGGTTTCGCTTGCGACAGAACAAATCGATCGGATGCACGCAAAAGGCATGATTTATACCTTGCTGGACTGCAGCATTTACATATTAAACGCCCATTATTATGACCCGCAGCTTGGCATAAAGGAGGGAAACGATTTATGCAGCACCCTAATATTGTAGAATTTGAGGTTTACGGCCCCTACGCGCTTTTCTCTGATCCATTGACAAGGGTCGGCGGCGAAAAAAGCAGCTATCAGGTGCCGACCTACGAGGCTTTGAAGGGCGTGTTGTCCTCAGTATATTGGAAGCCTACGTTCACTTGGTTTATAGACGAGGCGCGTGTCATGAACCGAATTCAGACGGAGGTGAAAAGTATTCGCCCGATTAAGTACAACGGCGGAAACGATCTGGCGTATTACACCTATCTGAAGGATTGCCGCTATCAGGTGCGCGCGCATTTTGAATGGAACATGAATCGTCCGGAACTGGCGCAAGATCGAAATGAAAACAAGCATCATGAAATCGCGAAAAAGATGATTGCGCGCGGCGGTCGTCGGGACGTCTTTCTGGGGACGCGGGAATGTCAGGCATATGTTGAACCCTGTGTTTTCGGTGAAGGAAAGGGCGCATATGACGACTTGGAGCAGCTCGCCTTCGGGGTGATGTATCACGGCATAACCTATGCGGACGAGGCGTACTCACCGGAAACCGCGAACCGGATGACCGTCAACCTCTGGCGGCCTGTGATGGAAAAAGGTGTGATCCATTTCCTGCGTCCCGAGGATTGTCCGATACATAAGCCGATTCGGGAAATGAAGATGAAGGTCTTCGGAGTGGAACGGAGCAACTTTTCCTATATAGACGAAGGAGAAGGGGACGAATAAATGGGACTTTTGCAAAAGACGCTGGAAACGTATGACGCGCTGGAGGCACTTGCAGGCGTCTATGAGGAAGGCAAGGAGCCGCTTGCACCGATCGGGCATATCGTGACGAAAGCACAGATCGAAATCACGATCGACGCGGACGGGTGCTTTGTCGAGGCGAAGGCGGCAGAAAAGGATAAAAAAATCATTATCCCGGTGACGGAGGAATCTGCCGGACGAACGAGCAGCCCGGCGGCGCATCCGCTCTGTGAGCAGCTTGGCTATCTGCTGGGGGACGACGAAAAGAAGCTCGCGCTCTATCTCGACGCACTCAGGCGATGGACGCAGTCGGAGAATCGTCATCCTAAAGCAGAAGCTGTGTTCCGATATGTGGAAAAAAGGATGATGCGCGCGGATCTGGCCGCGTCCGAAATCACCGCACAGAAGGAAAAGGATCTGGTTTGCTGGCGCGTGATCGGTCTTGATGAGGGGAGCGGTCCTGTATGGACGGACGTATCGCTGATGAAGGCATATGCGAGCTATTATCTGTCCCTGCGGGAAGGGGACAAGCGGCTGTGCATGCTCACGGGCGACACCACATGGCTGACGACACAGCATCTCAAGGGCGCGTTTTCGCTCAATGGCAATGCGAAAATCATTTCGTCAAACGACTCGTCGAATTTCACTTATCGCGGACGTTTTCTTGAGCCGGAGGAGGCGGCGACGGTTGGCTACGTCGCTTCGCAAAAGGCGCATAACGCGCTCAAATGGCTGATCAGCAATCAGGGAACGATTCAGGGCGGGCGCGCGTTCGTCTGCTGGAATCCGCAGGGCGGCGCCGTTCATAAGCCGATGCTCCCACTGCTGGATCAATTTGCGGGCGAAGAAGAACCGCCGACCTATAAAAGCTATCGAGAGGAGCTGCGAAAGAAGATTCAAGGCTATCGAGAAAATTGGACGCCCTCTTCACAGGTTGTGATCGCTGCGTTTGATGCGGCGACTACGGGTCGTCTGGCGATTACCTATTATAATGAACTGCTTGGCTCCGATTTTCTGGATCGGCTGGCGTATTGGGACGAAACCTGTTGCTGGAAGGATGCGTATCGTGGTGTGCGCACGCCGTTGCTCTATCAGATTATTGCCTACGCCTTCGGTACGCAGCGCGGAAACGAGGGTAAGGTAGAACCGGACGAGAAGATGATTGCGCCGCAGATGCAGCGGTTGCTCGCTTGCCGGATCGATCAGGCGGCGTTTCCGCTGGATATCATGCAGGCGATCGTCACCCGTGCGGAGCAGATGATCAATTATAGCCCTGCCCAGCGCAATACATTGCTGTTTACGGCATGCGCCGTTATTCGAAAGTACTATATCGACCATCAAAAGGAGGCGCTTGATTTGGCACTGGAACCGGAAAGAAAGGATCGCAGCTATCAATGGGGACGTATGCTCGCCGTGATGGAAAAGATCGAGCGGGATACCTATGATAAGGGAGAAAAGCGCGAACCGAATGCCATTCGCATACAGTCCGTGTTTGTTCGTCGCCCTGCGTATGCATTCAAGGTCGTCATGGAGCAGCTCAAGACCGCGTATTATCCGCGGCTTTCGGTGGGCGCGCGAATTTACTATGATGGACTGATTGAAGAAATCATGGAACAGCTTTCTCTGGATATGGATAACTATGCAAAGCCGCTGGCGGAATCGTATCTGCCCGGCTATTATCTGCAAAAGAGCGCTCTTTACGCCAAGAAGAACGAGAATGAAACGGAGGAAAACGACGATGAAATTTGAGAAGAAGATTGATTTTGCGGTGCTTGTATCCGTCGCCAACGCCAACCCCAACGGAGATCCGCTCAATGGAAACCGTCCTCGCACGGACTATAAGGGCTTCGGCGAAATGTCCGACGTATGCATCAAGCGTAAGATCCGAAACCGCATGCAGGATATGGGACAAGAAATCTTTGTTCAGTCCGACGATCGAAAGTCGGATAACTGCATTAGCCTGAAAGAGCGTGCCAAGTTCCTTGAAAAAACGAAATTGCAGGATGATTTTGCCCGGATAGCTTGCGAAAAGTGGCTGGATGTGCGCTCTTTCGGTCAGGTGTTCGCCTTCAAGGGGTTTGACTGTGCGTCCGTCGGCGTTCGCGGCCCGGTGTCTATCCATCAGGCGACGAGTGTGGATCCTGTGGACGCGTATTCCATCCAGATCACCAAAAGTGTCAGCGGCGAGCGTAAGAACGAATCGGAGCGTGGCAGCGACACCATGGGCATGAAGCATTTTGTTCGCTTTGGACTCTATCAGATCAAGGGCTCCATCAATGTGCAGCTGGCGGAAAAGACCGGCTTTACATACGAGGACGCGCAGGTGATCAAGGAAGCGCTGCGTACGCTGTTTGTCAATGACGCATCGTCCGCGCGCCCGGATGGCTCCATGGAGGTTGTCCGGGTGTACTGGTGGGAGCATAATTGTAAGGATGGACAGTATTCCTCCGCGAAGGTGCATCGCCTGCTGAAAGTGGCGCTGAAGGCGGGTGTGGAGATGCCTACCTGCGTGGAGGACTACGAGATTCGTCTGGAGGAGCTTCCGGGACTCGCATGTGAGCAGATCGAGGGCATGTAACATGGATGCCCTGCAACTGTCGGGTTTGCAGCATTTTGCGTATTGTCCCAGACAGTGGGCGCTGATTCATATTGAGCAGCAATGGCTGGAAAATGAGCGCACAGCGGATGGACGGGTATTTCATAACAATGCGCATGATGGACTCGCTCATGAGCTGCGCGGCGACGTGCTGATTTTGCGCGGACTGCGGGTATTTTCTGAAAAGCTCGAGGTCAGCGGCATTTGCGACGTGGTCGAATTCCATCGCAGGACGGATGGCGTGACGCTTCCCGGATATGAAGGAACATGGCTTCCTTATCCGGTCGAGTATAAGCGCGGAAAGCCGAAGGAAAACGATGCAGATCGCCTGCAGCTGTGCGCTCAAGCCATTTGCCTGGAGGAAATGCTGCTGTGTTTGATTCCGGAGGGGAGTCTGTATTATGGCGAAACGCGCAGACGAGAAATTGTTGCGCTGGATACGCCTTTACGAGAGACGGTGCTGCGCATGCTTGAGCAGATGAAACGACATTATCGCGACGGATATACGCCGAAGGCGCGGCCGACTAAGGGCTGCAACGCCTGTTCACTGCGCGATATTTGTCTGCCAAAGCTGGAAAAAATATCCGATGTGTCGTCCTATATACAGGGGTGCTTGGAGGATAGCACATGAGAAAGCTGCTCAATACACTCTATATTACCAGCGAAGATCTGTTTTTGTCGTATAGCAATGAGAATGTGGTGGTCAATCGCGACAAAGAAGTGGTGGCGCGGTTTCCACTGCTCAATCTGGAAGGAATCATGACCTTCTCTTACACCGGCGCGACGCCTGCGCTGATGGGTGAATGCGCGAAGCGAGGCATTCAGCTTTCGTTTTTGACGCCCAATGGACGCTTTTTGGCTCGGATAAACGGCATGACGCAGGGCAATGTGCTGCTGCGCCGTGAACAGTATCGCATTGCGGATGACGAGGTGCGAAGCTGTCTGATTGCCCGCAATATGATCACAGGAAAGGTGTTCAACAGTCGATGGGTGCTGGAGAGAGCACTGCGTGATCATGCGCTGCGGATCGATCAGGTTCGGGTGAAAGAGGCGTCGGATCAGATTCGGCGGCTCATTCAGCAGATTCGCAGCGTCACCGAACTGGATTCCTTGCGAGGGCTGGAGGGAGAAGCGGCGACGACTTACTTTGGCGTATTGAACGAGCTGATTCTCAGCCAGAAGCCGGACTTCGTATTCGACAACCGAAATCGAAGGCCGCCGCAGGACAATGTTAACGCTATGCTGTCGTTTGCGTATACGCTGCTGGCCAATGACTGCGCTTCTGCGCTGGAGGCGGTTGGGCTGGATGCTTATGTGGGCTTCCTGCATCGCGACCGCCCCGGACGCAAATCGCTTGCGCTTGACCTTGAAGAAGAATTGCGCGCGCCCTTTGCGGATCGTCTGGTTCTGACGTTGATCAATAACCGAACCATACAGGACAAGCATTTTGAGCGTCAGGAGAGCAGCGCAGTACTTCTCAATGAAGATGGACGCAAGCTGTTTTTGAAATACTGGCAGGAGAAGAAGCGCGAAGTTATTACGCATCCATTTCTCAAGGAAAAGATTCCGTGGGGGCTGACGCCATACATCCAAGCGCTCCTGCTTGCGCGCCATATTCGTGGGGATTTGGAAGGATATCCGCCATTGATGTGGAAATGAAATGAGAGGAAGAGAGAGTTGTGCTGGTTTTGATTACGTATGACGTTAACACGACCACGCCCGCAGGAAGACAGCGCTTGAGAGCGGTTGCCAAGCAATGCGTGGCTCACGGAACGAGGGTACAGAACTCCGTCTTTGAATGCGTCCTAGACCATAGCCAATACAAGCTGTTTAAGCATGAATTGGAGCAGACCATTGACACGTCTTGCGACAGTTTGCGGTTTTATGTTTTGGGCAACAGCTATGAGAATAAGGTGACGCATATAGGCGCGAAAGCAACCTATCAGATAGAGGGTGAGCTTATTATGTAGCTGTGCGAAGATGTAGCGTACATGAAAAGGCCGTTGGGTTCGCACCATATAATCGACCTTTTCTGCGTGATGAATGTACATGTTTGTTTCGTGCCGGAGGATAAAAGGGTACGAATGTGAAGTGCTTTTTGTAGAAACAACTAAAGTGCATGATATTATCTTGGTTGTTTTTGCTCCGCCCCGCATGGGGCGGGTGGATTGAAATTGGTCGGCGGCGGCGGCGGCGGGCATCGCAGCGGCGTCCCGCCCCGCATGGGGCGGGTGGATTGAAATGTTCTGGGTCGGCGGGCAGGAGCATGCGGTGCTGAGTCCCGCCCCGCATGGGGCGGGTGGATTGAAATCAGATGCAGACACGCAGCCGTAAGCATGTCTCCGGTCCCGCCCCGCATGGGGCGGGTGGATTGAAATAATCACTACAATCATTGAAAACTTATTGCCTGTTG
>CAZACG010000065.1:0-7054 GCA_964483645.1 uncultured Oscillospiraceae bacterium
CATCAGCGTATTATAATGCTGCTGGGCGAGAATGGTTGTCGGAGCCAGAATAGCAACCTGCTTGCCATCCATCACCGCCTTGAACGCCGCCCGGAGCGCGACCTCCGTCTTGCCATAGCCCACGTCGCCGCAAAGCAGGCGATCCATCGGCTGCGGACGCTCCATATCGCGCTTGATTTCCTCCGTCGCCTGAAGCTGGTCGGGGGTTTCCTCGTAGGGAAAATTCTCCTCGAATTCCTGCTGCCAAGGCGTATCGGGCGCGCAGGCATGTCCCACATTTTTCTGTCTTTGCGCATAGAGCGCCACAAGGTCAAACGCCAGCTCCTTCAGGCTCTCGCGCACCTTGCTCTTCTGCTTATCCCAATCCTTGCCGCCCAGCCGCGAAAGCTTTGGCGCGGCGCTCTCACCGCCTCCGATGTACTTCTGAATGCGATCAAGATGATCCACGGGAATATAGAGCTTATCGCTGCCCAGATACTGAACCATCAGGTAATCGCGCGAAGCGCCTTCGCTGGTCAGTCGTTTCGTTCCCTGATAAATGCCTATGCCGTGCGTCTCATGTACCACATAATCGCCCACAGCCAGATCGGTAAAGGCATTGATCTTGCTGCCCTTCTGCTGCTCCCTGCGTCGCTTTCCTTTCGCTCCCTTGGCGGCATATACGTCGCCCTCCACGAGCACAGCCAGCTTAATCTCCGGGTACTGGAAGCCGCCGGAGAGCATGAGCGGATAAATGCGGCATTCGCCCGCAGCGGGCGCAGACATGCCCAACTCGTCAAACTTGGCTTCAATCCCTTCGTCCGCAAAGGACTGACGCATGCGCTCACCGCGCGCCGTGCCGCCGGAGAGGATCACCACACGCCAGCCGTCCTGCGTCCAGCGCGCGATATCCTCGCACATATCCTTGGTGCGTCCGCCATAGCTGCCCGCGCTCATGCCGCCCATCGGACATAGGCAGGTGGGTTTGAGCTTTTCCACAGGACGCAGAATGCTTGTCATCGCCACCAACGTCTGCGCGCGCATCAAGTCAATCGCCTCATCGCGTGCAAGCATCAATTGCTCCTGCTCGGGTACGGCCTCGCCGCGTTCCAGCGCAGCCGCAAACGCCTGATGGAACTCGCTCGTTCGGCTATCCATGCGAACAAAAAGCGCCTCCGGCTCGTCGAGCACAACGATCGGCCGGGTCATATAGTCGCATAACGTCTCCGTGCTAGCATAGAGCAGATGAATAAACTTTTCCAGCGCACGGTGACTGACGCCACGCTCCATCTGCGCAATCGCCGCTTGGATATTCTCCTGAAAGCGATCCATGGTTCGGCTCTCGCGGGTAAAGACCTCGGCAACCTCCCCATCCTCCAGCGGCAGTTCGGAAAGGCCGCCCTCCGAAGTCTCCTCCTGCTGTGCCGCCTTGTGCATCTGCTTTCTCTGGCATTCGAGCAGCGCAGAAAGCTTTTGCACAATCTGCTGTACATTCTCCTGCGGAACAGGCGCTTCGCTCGCAGGCGGAATGACGATTTCACTCAGATTCTGCTGTGAGCGCTGGCTCATCACGTCAAACTGACGGATCGAATCGATTTCATCGTCAAAAAACTCTACGCGAGCCGCATAGGTCGCATCGGAGGGATAGATATCCACGATGCCGCCGCGCACGGAAAACTGTCCCTTGCCCTCGACCATATATTCGCGCGTATAGCCCGCTGCAAGCAGTCGCTCAATCAGCTCATCCGGCGGCAATACGTCTCCCTGCGCAAGCTTGACGGTGTGCGCATAGAAAACGGCGCGCGGCATCACTCTGTGCAGCAGAGCGTCTGCCGGAGCGACCACCGCCTGAATCTGTCCGGAAACCAGCTTTCTCAGCGTTTCAAGTCTGCGGTAGGCTACGTCGCGGCTGGCCGCCACATCCTGATAAAACGTGATATCCCGAGCCGGAAACAGGCTCACGCCTCCGCCCATGAGCGCGGAGACATCCTCCATCGCATTGGCTGCGCTGCGCTCGCTGTCCGTAAGCAGAAGCAGCGGTCTTCCCGTCTCAATGGCGAGCGCGCAGGCCGCATGAATCTTCTGCGCGCCCGAAAGTCCGGAAGCGGCAATCACCGCGCCCTCGCGCCCCGCTTCCTTCAACATGTCGGCGAAGGGCTTATGATTCAAAAGCGGATCAAATAAAAAGTGCGTCTGCATATAATCTCCCTGTTTCTATCGCCTGTCGCATAGCAGCATATTCAAAAGCTGCGTTAAGGATTCGCGTTTGCGGTGCGCATCGCGCTGTCCATGCCATTTTGGATCAGCTCCTGCACGGTATCTGCCGCGCGAAGAAATGCGTCAAACTGGATTTTCCGATCCTCCTCGCTCTGGTAATGGGAGAGCACCCAGTCGGCCAAATCCCAGCCCTCAGGCTTTTTGCCCACGCCCACGCGCAGGCGGGGAAAATTCTCCCGTCCTAAAAGCCCGATAATGGACCGCATACCATTGTGCGTACCGGCACTGCCACTTTTGCGCAGGCGCAACTTACCCAGCGGCAGATCAATATCGTCGTAAACGACAAGCAGTCTGTCCATGTCGATCTTGTACCATGAGACCAGCTCGCTGACACATTGCCCCGACAGGTTCATAAACGTTTGCGGCTTGACAAGGACGATCTTCTCTCCGCCTACAAAGCCTTCGCCAATCAGGCCGTGCATGGCGCTCTTGTTCAGCGCAATACCCAATTTCTCGCTCAGCACGTCAATCACGTCAAAGCCGACGTTATGCCTTGTTCTATGGTATTCCTTGCCCGGATTGCCTAATCCCACGATGATATACATATTTTTCCCTCCGTTTTTCGGCAAACGACTAGTGCGGGAACACCGCCAAGGGCGCTCCCGCTGAAAATGTGTGGATTATTCGGATTATTTCGCTTTCTCCGCCGCTTGTGCAAGCCAGCTTGCCGGGTGGATTGCCACAGCGCCGGTCATCTCATCGGTATTCTCAATCACAAGCAGGGATTTGACGCCGTCCAAGCGCTTCTTGACCGGCTCCTGCGTAGCTACGAGCACACATACGCCGACAACCGTCACCGCGAACTCTCGCATCATATCGACCATGCCGCGCGCCGTTCCTCCCGCGCGCATAAAGTCATCGACAATCAGCGCGCGCTGTCCCTCCTTGACGGCTCTGCGGGAAAGACTCATCGTTTCTACGCGTCCGCCAGAGCCGGACAGATAATTGATATTCACCGCCGGCCCCTCATAAACCTTGGAATCCCTGCGCACGATCACCATCGGCACGCCGAGCGCCTTGGCTGCCATCATGGCCACCGGGATGCCCTTGGTTTCCATGGTCAATACAAAATCCGGCTCGCTTCGGTAATACTGGGAAGCAATGATCGCGCCCATACGCTCCATGATTTCCGGCATCGCCAGAATATCGGCCATGTAGATAAAACCACCGGGCAGGACACGTCCGGGCGAAGCCATCTGCGCAGCCAGTTCCCTGACGCAGCGATAAGCATCCTCAGCCGATGGAATCGGGCGATAGCGCACGCCCCCGGCCGCGCCGGTCACCGTATCCAGCTGTCCCAGCTTAAACTGCGTAAACACGCCACGCAAAATGTCAATATCCTCGCTGAGCGTGGATTTCGCCGAGCCAAACATATCGCAGAACGTGCCAAGCGTAAAGATCTTGTTGGGTGATTCCACGAGTATCCGGGTCATTGCGGCAAGGCGCTCGTTTCTGCGGATGCGATCCATACTGTCCCTCCATAAACACGAATATTTTTTTAAGCTTTGTCTATTATAATTCAGGATTTCGAATAAATCCAGCCCTGATTTGCTCCTTTTTTTGCTTTTTTGGTGAACCCTCCAAAACGTTCGCCTTTTTTTCTCGTTTCTGCACTTTTCCGGTTGATTGCCTCGTCCGCTTTGGCGTATAATAGAAACAGAAGATCCCGGGGTTCTGTTCCCCGAATGCATAAGGAGGCACATCATGCCGCATATTAAGGATTTTTCCGGCAAACGGGTTCACATGATCGGCATCGGCGGCAGCTCCATGAGCGGTTTGGCCGGTATGCTGAAAAAAGCGGGCGTATTGGTTTCCGGCTCGGATTCCGTCCGTTCATACGCAACCGATGCGCTTGAAGCGCAGGGAATTTCCGTTATCATCGGGCATTTTGCTCAAAATGTTGAAGGCGCGGCGCTTGTCGTGTATTCCGCCGCCATTTCGGCAGACAATCCTGAACGCATGCACGCCAAGGAGCTTGGTATCCCACAGATGGAGCGTGCTACGCTGCTCGGTCAGCTGATGGAGGGCTATCGCCACGCCGTCAACATCTGCGGCACGCATGGCAAGACGACCACCACCTCCATGATTGCCGAGGTGCTCGTGGATGCCGGGCTCGATCCCACCGTACACATCGGCGGTCAGCTCGACGCCATCGGCGGCAGCACGCGTGTTGGCGGACATGAAACGTTCGTCGTGGAGGCCTGTGAATTCAACGCAAGCTTTTTGCAATTCCATCCGACCATCGCCGTGGTGACCAACATCGAAGAAGATCATCTCGATTTTTACAAGGATCTTAACGATATCTGCCGTGCCTTTGGAAGATTCTTCGCGCTGCTACCCGAAAACGGCGTGTGCATCGGCAACGGCGACGACGAGCGCGTGGTTTCCCTCCTGAAGACTTTACCCTGCAAAACCGTCACCTTCGGTCAGTCCAAGGACTGCGATTGGCGGCCCGTCAACCTCGTCTACGACGAAACCGGTTGTGCACAGTTTGACGCTGCGCTGCATGGGGACGTCAAGGCGCATGTCACGCTGCACATTCCGGGTGATTTCAACCTTATGCATGCCTTGGCAACCATAGCGGCCTGCGTGCAGGTTGGCGTCGCGCCCGAAATCGTCGCGCGTTCTCTTGACGGCTTTACCGCGCCGCACAGGCGTTTTGAAAAAACCGGCGAGGTCTGCGGCGTGAGCCTGTATACGGACTACGGCCACAATCCCGCCGAGATGCACAGCGCGCTCATGAACGCCAGCCGTCAGCCCCACAAGCGGCTTTTCGCCGTCATGCAGCCGCACACCTATTCGCGCGTCAAGGCGCTGTTTGCGGACTACATCCACTGTTGCGATCCGGCGGACGAGATTCTGATTACGGATATCTTCGCCGCACGCGAAAAGGATCCCGGCGATATCCACGCTTCCATGCTTGTGGACGCAATCGCTCAAACTGGAAAAACCGTTCATTATACGCCGACCTTTGACGACGCCGAACGCTGCCTGCGTGAGCGCTGGCAGCCGGGCGATCTGGTCATTACCATGAGCTGCGGCAATATCCATCTGCTCAACGCTCAGTTGCAAAAGCATGGAGACAATTTCAAGGCTTGACCCCTTCGCCCTTTAAAAACCTTCGAGCGCACACTCTTCCGAAGCAGTATGCATCATGACGCAGCATGCTGATGTGCAAATCAAAAAAACGGGGCTTGCCCTGCCAATGGGCTATCCGATCCTCATCGAAAGCCCTTGGCCGCGGCAAGCCTCGTTCTTCATCAGCATCCGTTTTTTCCTTTGTCAGCCTTCCGCGCTGCACTTCAGCCGACCTCGGCAGTCTCCTTCGCCGCCTCCTCGCCCGTGAGCACCTGCAGCGAATCGATCAGCGGCAAGGTCGTATCTCCGCGCTCTCCGGCAATATAGGAATCCTGATAGATCAGCGTCGCATCGCCGACCGTCACCATGATAAGGTCAATCTCCATCATCGTCTGCCCCTGTTCATCCTCTGCCTTGACCGGATAGCCGCTCTCATCAAGCGTCTGCCAGATATGCGCATGAGCAGCGGGATAACCCAGCTTCTGTGTCATATCCAACGTCTCCACGCGGCAGCTAACCGGCCAGTCGCTGGCAATCAGCTCGTCCATCGTCATTTCAAAGTCCATATAGCGCAAAAGCTGCACCGTGACGCCATCCGCAAGCTGATACGTCTGGATAAACTCGCCGTCCTCAAACTCCACGTTTTCCACCATCTGCGCTTCCTCGCCAAGCTCCACCAGCAGCACCGGCCCTTCCGCCAGCGCAAGCGCGGGCAACAGAAGCAGCGCAAAGAACATCGTCAACCATTTCTTCATTTCGAATCCTCCTTATTGACATCGCTATGCGATATATGAACCCCTTTTACCCCTCAACGCCCGAAAGGACGCGGATACATGAAACGCATTCTGCTCATCGCCACCGGCGGCACCATCGCCAGCCAAATGACCACAGACGGCCTCGCGCCCCAGCTGCGCGCCGAAGATATTCTTGACTGCGTGCCCAACCTCAAGGCGCTCTGCCACATCGACGCATTGCAGCTGATGAACATCGACTCCACCAACATGTCTCCGGACTGCTGGCTGGAAATCGCGCGCTGCGTCCAAAAGCATTACGACGCCTACGACGGCTTCGTCATCACCCACGGTACGGACACCATGGCCTACACAGCCTGCGCGCTGTCCTATCTGATTCAAAACAGCAGCAAGCCTATCGTGCTGACCGGCTCACAGAAATCCATCTATTTCCAAGACACCGACGCGCGACGCAATCTCTACGACGCCTTTCTGGCCGCGCAGGATGACGCGCTCTTTGGCACGCTGCTCGTCTTTGACGGACGAGCGATCTGCGGCACGCGCGCCAGAAAAACGCGTACCAAATCGCTCAATGCCTTTTCAAGCATCGACTATCCCGAAATCGCGCTGCTGCGCGAGGGGCGTATTCTTCACTATTTCCGGGAAGAGAAGCCCCACGGCGCGCCCATATTTTACGACAAGCTCGACCCCAAGGTTTTTGTCCTTCGCCTGATTCCGGGCATGAATTCCGGCGTGCTGCGCTCGCTGCTGGGCTGGTTTGATGCGCTGGTCATCGAGAGCTTCGGCGTAGGCGGTCTGCCGCGCTATGAACAGGAAGACTTCCTCGCCGCCGTCCGCGCTTGGAGCGACTGCGGTCGGCCCATCGTCATCACCACGCAGGTGCCGCACGAGGGCAGCGATTTGTCGGTCTATCAGGTCGGCTCGCGTATCGCCGGAACGCCGGGCGTGCTTCAGGCGCACACCATGAC
>CAZACG010000066.1:0-7037 GCA_964483645.1 uncultured Oscillospiraceae bacterium
AGTTGACCGGCATTTCGCTCTTATAGGCGAGGCCATGCTTATACAGCTGAAGGAAGATCCACTGCGTCCACTTGTAGTAGCTGGGATCGGTGGTATTCACCTCGCGGGACCAGTCAAAAGAGAAGCCGATGCGCTTGAGCTGCTCGCGGAAATGATCGACATTCTGCTTGGTTACACCCGCCGGATGCACATGGTTCTTAATGGCGTAATTCTCCGTCGGCAGACCGAAGGCGTCCCAGCCGATAGGATACAGGACATTATAGCCCTCCAGACGACGCTTGCGGGCGATGATGTCCATGGCGGTATTGGAGCGCGGATGGCCGACATGCAGGCCCGCGCCGGACGGATACGGGAACTCGATCAGGCCAAAGAACTTGGGCTTGCTATGATCCGCCTTAGCTTCAAAACAATGCGCCTCATCCCATTTCTTTTGCCATTTCAGTTCGATCTCTTCGGGATTATAGATCTTGCTCATGGTTTTCCTCCTTGCGGGTTGCCCCGCGCCTTATTGATCTGCTTTGTACGCGCAGTGCGCTGCTTTGCGCAATTTCAAATACTAATCTCAGACGGAGGATTTCCTCAAGGCTCAATTTGATTTGAGATTCGTATAATACAGCAAAAAAGCGCCCCTGCACAATTCGTACAGGGGCGCCTGTTACAGCGCGGTACCACCCTGATTCGGCTGCAAGCAGCCCTCAGCGGCATAAGCCAAGGCCTTTCACGGGGCCGAGCCGCCGCGGACTACTGCTTTCGCCCGCGAAGCTCCGGGATGAGTGTCCGCGCATCGACCCACCGGCTTTCAGCAACCGCCGGCTCTCTATAGGCGTCCTTGCGCGACTTATTCCCTTCATCGCATTTTAAACTCCATTCATTGTATCCAATGCGGCAGAAAAAGTCAAGCCTGTTTCGATGTTTTCACGCACTGCGCCACACAGGCTGCAATCCGCTCAGACGATGTCGTCCGCACCGGGCAGCCCATTTCTATGCGGCTAATCATTTACAAAGGATGGTCGATCAAGCGCCTTCATCAGCGCCAAACCTCGACACGGTACGTCTTTCCTTCCTCGCAGGGCAGAACCTCGCCGTCATAGGCTTGGCCATTGACGAGAGTCTTCCTCTCCCCTCGATGGATGGCGATTTCATACTGCGCATTCTTGAATCTGCGCGTGCAGGCGATATGCTCCCAGCCCTCGGGCAGGCAGGGCTCCACCTTGAGGCCGCGCGTCGTGGCCTTCACGCCGACGAGCTCCTCAAGCATGACCATGATCATCCATGCAACAGTGCCCGTACCCTCATGACAGCTGGAGCGCCCGTAGTTCGCAGAGCCCTTGAGGGGTGTAATAATAGTTGGAAACATAGATGGGCAGCTGAAGATTGACCTCCGGCGGATTATCCGGATTGGTGGGCAGCGTCCTTTTCACGGTGTCATACAGCGCATCGCCATCCCCGCGGACAGCATCGGAATAGGCCTTGAACATGGACGCATGGCAATAGACCGAGCCGTTTTCGGTTGTACCGGCTTTCTTGATGCTGATGCGGCCCCAGCGCGGATCCCACTCGTCAAACGGACGATCCAGCAGCGCCGGGCCAAAAGGCGTTTCAAGGCTTGCAATGTTAGAAAGCACCTGCGGCAGCTTCTCCTTATCCACAGCGCCCGCAATAATGGCCCATGTCTGCGTGTTCAGGAAGAGGCGGTTGTTGTCCTGCGCCGAACCGACGGGATAGCCTTCGTCGTCAAAGCCTACGATATAGCGTCCGTCCATCCAGCAATGCGTATCGACCTTCTCAAGCAGCTCGTCGCGCATTGCGGTAAGCGCCGCTTTCTTTTCGGGCGCGGTTTCGTTCACCATATGCTCGAGCATCAGGTTTATGCAGTAAATCAGCGCAAAGGTTGACCAAGCAGATTCGCCCCTGCCCATGCGCCCCATGCCGTTGATCGGGTCGTTCCAGTCTCCGTCGCCGACAAGAGAAAGGCCATGCGCGCCGCGATGGGCAAACATATACTCAACAGCCTTGAACAGATGCTCGTATACCGGGCCTTCGCCGCCGTCCTTATAGGGGACGGATTCCAAATAAAGCGCGCTGTCGCCAAGCTGATTGGCCAGCGCAGTGGCGGCGATGACCAGCCAGAGCGGTCCATCCGTATGCTTGACCAAGCAAAGCTTCACGTCCGGCGAGCCGTCGGTCATGTACCACTGCTTGATAAAGCCGCTTTGCTGCTGCAAGCGGAGCACGTCGAAGACGAATTTTTTCGCTTCATGGGGCTGCACCAGCGCATAGCCCAGCGCATCCTGAAGCTGGTTGCGCACGGGGCAATACACGCCGCCGCGATTTTGGCGCGTAAGCAGCGTCACCTGCTTCTTAAGCCAGTAGTTGGCAAAGAAATTAATGTTCTCGTCCGGCGTCTCCACGTGCCAGCTGCCGCACAGCTCGTTCCAGTACGCCTCGCTTGCCTTTTCCATCGCCGCGACGGTATCGGCGTTCAGGATGCGGCGCGCGGAGATGATCTCCTCAATGCTGTCCGCGATGCCCAGCCGGAAATGGCAGGTGAATTCGCCGCCGACCGGAAGCGTAACCCGATGCTGCATACCGGCGCAGAATTCCTCCGCCTCGCCGGGGATGTTGCTGCAAGCGCCATGGATCAGCGCCGCCGGGTATTCGCCCATGTCCTCGCAACCCCAGAACCTTCTGCGGCTCATCTCATAAGAGGCAGTAGGAGCGTCACAGATCATGTAGTAATGGCTGGGCTTGGTTTCAACCTTCGCCTTCTCCTCATAACGCACATGATACGGGAAGGAATACTTCCAGATCATGTTCTCCTTAGGATCGCAATCGCATACGCCGCCCATCGGGCTGCTGTCGGCAAGGCCCATGACGGTGAACAGAGAAAGTTCCTGCTCCTGCCGCGTGCGGTTTTTGAGCGTCACCGTCCATATTTCGCTGACGCCGCTGACGGGAACCATCGCGCGGATGCTGCATTCGATCCCGCCGTACGCCGCGCGGACGGTGGTCGCGTTCAAGCCATGCACGCAAGAAAACTCGTCCGGCTTTCGCCGAAGCGGCACATAATTGGGGTTAAACGCCTCTCCGGTCCGGTGGTTGAGCACGTAAAAATAGCGATAACCGGTGGTGTAGGTTTCCTTTTTATAATCCTTGATCTTGCTGCTCTTGCCCTGAAGGGTTTGAGAGAGCTCCATGTGATATTCATCATTGAAGAGCGTATTGCTCCATGTTGTCGGCGTAACAGGCGTATTGATCTGATACGCTCTGCCGCCGTCGATAAACCGGCCGAATTCCATAACGTTATTTTCCTTTCCGTTGTTTGTATTCGGATATCTATGTTTCATTGTACTCGACTGCGCGCCGTTTCGCAATCCCCTTCTTGACAAAAGAACATTGAACTGAACCACCCATTCTGATACAATAAGGATACGAATCCGGGCCGCCTGACCGCGTGCCCTTTGACAGGGGAGTTTTCAATGCGCCATCTTTCTGCATGGATCCAGAGGATCCGTTCATGGGACAACGCCTTATGCAGCGCCGTCGTGCGCGCGTTTGGCGCGCAGACGTCCCCCGTTCTGCTGCGCGTCCTCGCGCTCGTCACAGCGCTCTTCGGCGGTGCCTGCGCTGCTCTTCTTGGAGGCGCGGACATGGCCGGTTCTGCGCTGTGCGCCGCCGTGTTGCTCCTCTGGTGTGCCGCGCTGCTCTGCGGTACGAAGCCAAGGCTGGCGGACGTCTTCGCGCTGCTGCTCCTGCTGCTTCTGCTCTTTGGCGTGCGCATGGCGGCGCTGCCCATCGTCAGCGCGGACTGTCAGGATTATCTGCTCGTCTGGGCGGACGTGATGCAGGGGCTGTCCTTTGGTGAGGTCATGGCTCGGCGCGTGGGCGATTATACGGTGCTTTATCAGTATTTCGTCTATCTGCTCGCGCGTCTGCCGCTTGACCGCGTGCTCATGTACAAGGCATTCTCCATTCTCTTTGAGGGGCTGCTTGCATGGAGCGCGGCGACGCTCGCCTGCTCGGCCTGCGCTAAAGAGAAGGACGGGCCGCTCTTTCGCGCCGTGTTCCTAGCCGTGCTGGCTTTGCCGACGGTCTTTATCAATTCCGCCGTCTGGGCGCAGTGCGACGCAGTATACACTGCGCTGCTGCTCGCGGGAGCGGCGCTTGCGCTGCACGAGCATCCCGCCGCATCCGCAGCATACTTTGCGCTCTCGTTGTGCATGAAACTTCAAGCTGTCTTCCTTCTGCCGGTGATCGCCATTCTTCTGCTGACGCGCAAGCTGTCGCTTCGCCACGTTGTGCTGATGGGCCTCGTGCTGCTCGCCGTCGCGGTTCCGGCGATGCTGGGCGGTAAGAGCCTCAAGGATGTGCTGGGCGTTTACCTGTATCAGATGGGTGAATACGACGATCTTGCGCTGGGCGCGCCGAGCATCTTCTCGCTCGTCCGCCCCAATGATCTCATCAACGAAGGCGTGCTCTCAATCATCGGCATCCTGCTCGCGCTCGCCGCCTGCGGCGCGATTCTCTATGGCGGCATGCGAGCTGCGCTGCGCATGAGCGCGGAAGACCGCCCGGACGAAACCGCCGCGTTGATCGCAGAAATCTGCTTTGCGCTCGCCGTTTGCGTGCCGGTTCTGCTGCCTCATATGCATGAGCGATACTTCTTCGCCGCCGACGTGCTCAGCCTTGTCTTTGCAGCGCTGCATCCCAAGCGCGCTTATGCGGTTCTGCTCGTCGTTCCGGCTTCCCTAAACGGCTACTTTGCCTATCTGATGGGCGAAGCGCTCATGCCATGGGGCGTCGCCGTATCGGGGATGCTTCTGGCCGGGCTGCTTGCCCTGTGCGCAGTTTACGCGCGTGCAGAGCACGCTTCGCTTTCGCCGACAGACTGACCGCATTTGAAATTGTTAGCACTCATCGTCTTTGAGTGCTAATTTTCTCTTGACATCCGCGGAAGACAGCGATACAATACCTTTTGTAAAAGCAACACCATGACTTTTCTGTTTGAAGGAGGTCTTCCATATGAATCCGATCACCGGCAACGTATCCATTGATGCGCAGAATATCATGCCCATCATCAAAAAATGGCTCTATTCCGATAAGGATATCTTCATCCGCGAAGTTGTCTCCAACGGTTGCGACGCGATTACCAAGCTGCGTCTGGTCGATTACAAGCTTGCAGAGGGCTGTTCCGTCCGCGTAGAGGTTGACAAGGCGGCGAAGGAACTCCGCTTTATCGACGACGGCGTTGGCATGACCGAGGAAGAGGTCAAAACCAACATTAACCAAGTCGCCTTCTCCGGCGCGAAGAGCTTCCTTGAGGAATATGCCAAGGACGAAGACAAGGAGAACGCCGGCATCATCGGTCATTTCGGTCTTGGCTTCTACTCCGTGTTCATGATCGCCGACAAGGTGACCATCGACACGCTCTCCTTCCGCGAGGGCGCGCAGCCGGTTCGCTGGGAAAGCGAGGACGGCATGGCGTTCACCATGAGCGAGGGTAGCCGCACCACCCGCGGCACCACCATCACCCTGCACGTGAGCGACGCAGAGGAGGAATTCCTCAACGTATGGCGCGTGCGCGAGGTGCTGGATCGCTACTGCTCTTTCATGGCTGTGCCGATCTATCTGGAAGAGATCAAGACCGAGGAAGAGAAGAAGCAGGAGGAAGCCGACGCGACCATCACCGACGAGAACGGCGAGGTTATCAAGACGGAGCAGGAGGAAAAGCCCAAGCCCGAGCCCAAGCCCATCAACGACGTACTGCCGCTGTACGCCAAGGCGCCGCAGGAATGCACGGACGAAGAATACAAGGAATTCTATCGCAAGGTATTCCATGAGTACGAGGATCCGCTGTTCTGGATTCATCTGAACGTGGATTATCCCTTCAAGCTCAAGGGTATTCTCTACTTCCCCAAGCTCAAGGAGCAGTTCGGTGGCATCGAGGGGCAGATCAAGCTCTACTCCGGTCAGGTATTCGTCGCCGACAACATCAAGGAGGTTATCCCGGAGTTCCTGATGCTGCTCAAGGGCGTCATTGACTGCGCGGACTTCCCGCTCAACGTTTCCCGCTCCTTCCTGCAAAACGACGGCTATGTGCGCCGCATCTCCTCGCACATCACCAAGAAGGTTGCCGACAAGCTGACCGGCATGTTCAAGACCGAGCGCGAGACCTATGAGGGCTTCTGGCCTGACATCCATCCCTTCATCAAATACGGCGTGATGCGCGATGAGAAATTCGCCGAGCGCATGAAGGATTGCCTGCTCTTTAAGACCACCGACGGAAAGCTTCTCACTCTTTCGGAATATAAGGAGCGCAACGGCGAGAAGCTCAAGGATAAGATGGTTTACACCTCCGACGCAGCGCGTCAGGATGCGGCGATCCGCCTGTTCACCGAGCGCGGCATTGACGTAGCTGTGCTCGATCAGGCGATTGACGTCAATTTCGTCTCCTACATGGAATACAGCGGCGACAGCGAGCATACCTTTAAGTATTGCCGCGTCGACGCGGAGGTGGACAGCCTCCTGAGCGAGAGCGCCGCCCCCGAGCTGGATGCGGACAAGCTGACCGCGCTCATCCGTGAAGCCGCAGGCAAAGACGATCTGGCTGTTGAGATCAAGCCGCTGGCCAGCGAAGCAATTCCGCTGATGCTCATCGAAGACGAGCAGACCCGCCGCTTCAACGACATGGGTCGCCTCTACGGCCGCAGCGAATACACCATGCCGGCCAAGTACAATGTCGTGCTCAACAGCCGCAGCACCACCATTCAGAAGCTTTCCATCCGCGAAAAGGATGAGCGCAGCGTGCTACTCGCCCGCCAGCTTTACGATCTGGCCGAGCTCTCCCGCCAGCCGCTTGAGGCAGAGCAGATGACCGAGTTCATCCGCAGATCGATGGAGATCGTAGAGATTGCCTCCGAGGCGTAATTGTGCTCTTGACATAAGCACTCCGAATGTCCTATAATATATGGGTCTTCCATGGGAAGACCCATTTTCTGGAGAGTTGTCCGAGTGGTCGAAGGTGCAGCACTCGAAAT
>CAZACG010000067.1:0-7025 GCA_964483645.1 uncultured Oscillospiraceae bacterium
GCTGGCGAAGGGCGATATTGCCCGCTCGCCGGGCATGAAATACAAGCACTATGTGCCCAAGGCGAAGACTGTTATTTTTGAAGGTGAGGCGCAGAGGGTGATTGAGGCGATCTGCACGCAGTATGACGAGGCGCAGGCGCAGGGGGAGCGCGTGGCGATTCTGGGCTTCAATGAGCATGATTTCGGCGAGCGCACATTCATTAGCTTGGGCAGCGCGCTGCATCCGGAGGATGCGGCGGCGAGGCTGTTTGCTGCGCTGCGCGAGCTGGACGAGAGGGGGGAGACGCTGGCGCTTTGTGAGGCGGTCGGTCTTTCCGGCATAGGCCTTGCCGTCATGAACCGGATGGGACGTGCGGCGGCGTTTGATATCCGTCATGTGGAATAAGCGGAGGGAGTGCGTTGATCTGCCATAGCTTTGAGCCGATATTTGCGCCTGAGGCGAGGGTGATGATCGTGGGCTCGATGCCCAGTGTCAAATCGCTGGAGCAGGCGCAATACTACGCGCACCAGCGAAACGCATTCTGGCAGATCCTCTTTGACGTATTCGGCCGGGAATACACACAGGATTACGAAGTAAAAAAGAGCCTGATCCGCGAAAACGCGCTGGCGCTGTGGGACACGGCCTGCATATGCGAACGGGAGGGAAGTCTTGACAGCAACATGCGGGACGTGGTCTACAACGACTTTGACGCGCTGTATGTATGTTGCCCGGGAATTCATACCGTGCTGTGCAACGGGGGTACGGCGCACAGCCTGTTTGTAAAATCCTGCTCGGCGGGGAGCCGAACGGTAATCCGCATGCCGAGCACGAGTCCGGCGTATACAATGGCGTATGAACGCAAGCTTGAAATCTGGAGGGAAACACTTCTTTCTGTGCTGTAAAGGAGGGGTGAACCGTGAATATGGTCGAGATGATTCTCAAAAAGAAGGCGGGCGGCGCGCTGTCTTCGGAGGAGATTCGGTATTTTGCGCAGGGGGCTGCAGATGGAAGCATCCCGGATTATCAGCTATCCGCGCTGCTGATGGCTATTTGTTTTCAAGGGATGAACGCAGAGGAGACGGCGTGTCTGACCATGGAAATGATGCGTACGGGCGGCACTGCGGATCTGTCTGCGATCAATGGCGTATGTGTGGATAAGCATTCCACAGGCGGCGTGGGCGATACGACGACGCTGGTGCTCGTTCCCTTGGCGGCGGCGTGCGGCGCAAAGGTCGCCAAGCTATCCGGCAGAGGATTGGGACATACGGGCGGCACGCTTGACAAGCTGGAAAGCATTCCGGGCTGCTCGGTGGACAGGACGCAGGCAGAATTTGTTTCGCAGGTACAGAAAATCGGCTGCGCGGTCATCGGGCAGACGGGCAATCTGTGCCCGGCGGACAAGGCGCTTTATGCGCTGCGCGACGTGACGGGTACGGTCGACTGTGTTCCGCTGATTGCATCGAGCATCCTATCCAAAAAGCTGGCCGGCGGCGCGGGCGCGATTGTGCTGGATGTGAAGACCGGCAGTGGCGCGCTGATGCGGACGGTAGAGGAAGCTGTCGAGCTTGCGCGCGCGATGGTCGATATCGGTACGCTGGCAGGTAAGCCGATCCTTGCGCTGGTGACGGGCATGGATCAGCCGCTGGGTACGCATGTGGGCAATGCGCTGGAGGTCAAGGAGGCCGTCGACGTGCTCAGCGGACGAACGGGCGGCGATTTGCTGACGGTTTCTCTTGAGCTTGGCAGCCGTATGCTGGTTGCGGGCGGCGTCGTCAGGGATGTGGACGAGGGCAGAGCGCGCATGCAGGCGGCTATTGACAGCGGCGCGGGTCTCGCCAAGTTGCGCGAGATGATTGAGGCGCAGGGCGGCGACGGTCGAGTATGCGACGACGTGGATTGGTTGCCCCATGCGGCATACAAAATCTCCGTGCCTGCGCTGCGGGATGGATACGTTGGGAAAATGGACACGACCGAGATCGGCTATTGCGCGCAGATGCTGGGAGCGGGCCGCAGGAAAAAGACGGACGAGATTGATCCGGCGGTCGGCATCGTCATGGACGTGCGCATCGGCGATCGAGTTCGCACGGGCGACAGTCTGGCGACGCTGTATTTGAACAGACGCGAGCTGGCGAATGAGGCTGTGGAGAGGATGCAGCGCGCGATCACGATTTCGGATGAAAAGCCGGAAAAGCCGCCGCTGATCTATGCGTCAGTATCGCCCGAAGGCGTTACAACATACGGCAAGTAAGCAGGGTACGGCGACAGTCGGCTTTGCGGGAAGTGAATTTGAGGGTACATAAGGCGTATGAAAAAGAGAAATTTAAGTCAAAAGACGCGGCTGTTGCTGCATCATTTGAGGCCTGCGGCGTCGGCGTTTGCGCTGGGCATAGCGGCGTCGCTGGCGGCAACGCTGCTGCGTACGGAGTTTACGCAGATCGTCCGCTATACTGTGGACGGCGTGCTGCTTGGTAATACGGCGCAGCTTCCGGCTTGGCTGGCGGCGCTGGATCCGGAGCATGTGCTTCTGGGGGCGGCAGGCGCTGCGATTCTGGTATCCGTTGCGGAGTTTGCGGTGGGTTATGTTCATGACTCAAACCTGCCCAAGGGCTCCGAACGCTTTGTCAAGTCGCTGCGCGATTCGCTGTATGAGCACATTCAGCGCCTGCCGTTTTCTTGGCATGCCAAGAATTCAACGGGCGATATCATCCAGCGCTGCACTTCCGATGTGGAAGTCGTGCGCGGCTTTATCGCCGATCAGGTGGTTGAACTGATCAGCACGATATTCCTGATTGCGGTGTATATGACGATGATGTTTGCGATGAATGCGAAAATTGCCGCGCTGGCATGCGTCTTTGTGCCGTTTGTCATTGGAACGTCGATTCACTATCATCGCAAAATCGGCAAGAGCTTTACCGAGTTTGACGAGTCGGAGGGCGCGCTGTCCTCCGTGGTGCAGGAAAACCTGACCGGTGTGCGTGTGGTGCGCGCGTTTGGACGGGAACGCGACGAGCTTGACAAGTTCCGCAAGCGCAATGATTCGCATACCTCGCTGTGGCTGAAGATGGGGCATATGATGACCAGCTTCTGGACGTTTGGCGACACGGTCAGCTTCATTCAGCTCTTTGTGGTGATTATCCTCGGCGTGCATATGTGCATCAGCGGGGAGATTACGCTGGGCGTATACATTGCCTTTATCAATTATACCAAGCAGATGAACTGGCCTGTGCGCGGATTGGGCCGCGTTATCACCAATATGAGCAAGGTGGGCGTGTCCATGGACCGTCTGCTCTACATCATCGAATCGGCAGAGGAGTGCCCGCCCGAGAATGCGAAGACGGCAGATATGCACGGCGAAATCCGTTTTGAGCATGTGCGCTTTGCTTACGAAGAAAAGCCTGTGCTGCGCGACGTGAGCTTCAGCGTGGCGGGCGGTTCGACGCTGGGTATTCTGGGCGAAACCGGCAGCGGAAAGAGCACCATTGCGCTGCTGCTGGCCAGACTGTATGATCCGCAGGAGGGTAGAATTACCATCGGCGGCGTGGACGTGCGCGACATGGATCAAAGCGTGCTGCGCAGGAACGTAGGCGTCGTTTTGCAGGAGCCTTTCCTGTTCTCGCGGACGCTCAAGGAGAATATCATGATTGCCGCGCCGAACGCTTCGCAGGAGCAGATGGACGAGGCTGTTAAGGATGCATGCCTGTATACGTCCGTTCAGGAATTTAAAGAAGGCTATGATACCGTGGTTGGCGAGCGCGGTGTGACGCTTTCCGGTGGACAGAAGCAGCGCACGGCGATTGCGCGCACGCTGCTCTCCGGCGCGCCGGTGATGGTGTTTGACGATTCGCTTTCCGCAGTCGATGCGAAGACAGATGAAGCGATTCGGGCGCGGCTGCGCGACGCGGCGGGCGGCTCAACGCTGATTTTGATTGCGCACAGAGTGTCTACGCTCATGCAGGCGGATAAGATTATCGTCCTTGAGGACGGAAAAATCGTAGAGCAGGGTACGCATGAGGAATTGCTAGCCCTTGGCGGCATTTACGCAAGAACCGCCGCAGCACAGAGCGCGGCAGGAGAGGAGGAGGACAATGGCTGAGCAGCGTAAGCAGGAGATCAAGGCGTTTTCTTTAAAGCCTTGGCTGAAGCTCATTCCCGTAACGAGAAAGGCATGGCCTGCATTCTTCCTTTCGGTCGGCTCGAATCTGCTGCTGGCCGGAATCGACTTCTATCTGCCGCTGCTGCAAAGCCGGGTGGTCGACGACTATATTACCGCAGGAACGCTGGACGGTTTTAGCGGCTACATTCTCTGGTATGCGTTCATCGGCGTCTTGCAGCTGATTCTGATTATGCTGTATTTCAGAGGATGTATGCGCTGCGAGGCGCATTCCTGCCGGGATATGCGCGACGCATGCTTTACTAATTTGCAGAGGCTGAGCCTTGATTTCCATAACACGACGAGCGCAGGACACAACCTGTCCCGCGTGATGAGCGATACGAGCAAGATCTCAGAAATGATGGCATGGACGATCTCCGACACACTTTGGGGATTTGCCTATATCATCGGCGTATTCTGCGTGATGGCGAGTCTGTCCTTTAAGCTTGCGCTCACGCTGCTGGTTATCACGCCCATTGTGGTTGTGCTGACCGTCTATTTCCAAAAAAAGCTCATCGTGCTCAACCGCGAGGTGCGCGCGCAGCATTCCAAAATCACGGCGGGTTACAATGAAGGCATCATGGGCGCGAAGACGAGCAAGACCATGGCGCTGGAGGACAAGCTCTGCACGGAATTTGAGGAGATCACGAGCCGCTCGGCGCGCGCAGGTATTCTGCATGCGCGCATGCGCGCGATTTACGTCCCGCTGATTGTGCTGTGCGGCACGCTGGCTGCGAGCGTCACGCTCTATCGCGGCGGACGCATGGTGGAGCAGGGCGCGGTGACGCTGGGCATGCTCAGCGCGTTTATGACGTATGCGACGGGTCTGTTCCAATCCTTCCGCAATCAGGCATCTCGGATTTCCCAGTTGATTTCCCTTCAGGCGAATGTGGAGCGTGTCAGCGGTCTCATCTTTGAAACGCCGACCGTGACCGATACGCCCGAAGTGGAGGCGATCTATGGCGACAGCTTTGACGCTAAGCGCGAAAACTGGGAGTCGATGCGCGGCGCGGTGACCTTTGAGGACGTCTCCTTTACCTATCCGGACGGCGGCGAGGAGGTGCTCTCGCATTTCTCCATGCATGTTCCGGCAGGCTCTACGATCGCAATCGTGGGCGAGACGGGCGCGGGTAAATCCACGCTGGTCAACCTCGTATGCCGCTTTTACGAGCCCACGGGCGGACGCGTACTCATTGACGGCAAGGACGTGCGCGAGCGCAGCCAGCTCTGGCTTCACAGCCATGTCGGCTATGTGCTCCAGTCGCCCCACCTGTTCTCCGGCACGATTCGCGAGAATATCCGCTATGGAAGACCGAGCGCGACGGACGAAGAAGTTGAGGCGGCGGCGAGGGCTGTCAGCGCGGATCGCATTGCGCAAAAGCTTCCGGACGGCTACGATACGGACGTCGGCGAATGCGGCGACAGGCTTTCCACAGGTGAAAAGCAGCTGATTTCCTTTGCACGCGCGGTTATTGCGGAGCCGAAGATCTTTGTGCTGGACGAGGCGACCAGCTCGGTGGATACCGTTACCGAGCAGCTGATCCAGAGGGCGACCAAGACGCTCATGCAGGATACGACATCCTTTGTCATCGCGCACAGGCTCTCTACGATTCGTCAGGCCGATGTGATTCTGGTCATCGATCACGGCAAGATTGTCGAACAGGGCTCGCACGAGGAGCTACTGGCCAAGCGTGGCGCGTATTATGAGCTGTATACTACGCAGCTGAGTGCGCAGGAAAAGAAAGGCTCTTGACAAGAGCGCCTGTCGGGGATATACTGAATTCACTTGAAATGACGAAGAAGAGTACCTCGTGGAGACATTCTCAAGAGAGGCGCGCCGCAGGCTGAAAGCGCGCTGAATGTTGAGCGGGCGAAGACCACCTTTCGATCGAGTCGCGAGGCGCGCGTTACAGCGGCAAAGAGCACCAATCAGGGTGGAACCACGGGCAGTTTTTTCCGCTCGTCCCTCGAAAACACGCGAGGGACGAGCGTTTTTTCGTCCCGGAATAACGTAGCCGTCTTCCGGACGGGAGACGGCGCCGCGCAGCGGAACGAGGCGGCCATAAACGCAGCCGACGCGCGCGGCGGACGCAGGAAAGGAAGAGCAGCATGAAGATCATTTACAAGGACGCTACCACGGCGGAATGCCCGCAGGAGGAGGAACTGCACGTCATTCGCCACACAGCCGCGCACATTCTTGCGCAGGCCGTCAAGCGCCTGTATCCGGAGGCGCATTTTGCCTATGGTCCGGCGACGGAGAAGGGCTTCTATTACGACGTCGATCTGGGCGAGACGAAGCTTTCCGATGAGGATCTGCCCAAGATTGAGGCGGAAATGGCAAAGATTGTCAAGGCGAATCTGCCGGTTAAGCCGTTTGTGCTCAGCCGTGAAGAGGCCATCAAGCTCATGCAGGAGCGGGGAGAAATCTACAAGGTCGAGCATATCGGCGATCTTGACGAGGATGCGGAGCTGAGCTTCTATCAGCAGGGCGAGTACATTGATATGTGCGTCGGCCCGCACCTTTGCTATACCAAGGCGCTCAAGGCGTTCAAGCTGACCGCCCTGTCCGGCGCGTACTGGAAGAACGACAAGAACAACAAGATGCTCACCCGTATCAACGGCATCGCGTTCCGCAATCAGGATGAGATGAAGGAGTATCTCAAGCTGATGGAGGAGGCTGAAAAGCGCGATCATCGCCGCATCGGCAAGGAGATGGGTCTGTTCATGCTCTGCGAGGAAGGCCCGGGCTTCCCGTTCTTCCTGCCCAAGGGCATGCTGCTGAAGAACGCGCTGATCGATTACTGGCGCGATATCCACTACGCGGCGGGCTATGTCGAGGTGAAGACCCCGATGATGATGAACCGCCGCCTGTGGGAGACGAGCGGCCACTGGGAT
>CAZACG010000068.1:0-6961 GCA_964483645.1 uncultured Oscillospiraceae bacterium
TGATAAAGGAGGATATACCATGGGTATTTTTGACAGGCTGTATTACGGCAAGGCCGGTAAGGCAGATTACAGCGAAAGCGATATGCCGAAGAACCGCTTTTCGCTGTTCTTTCTGGTTTTAAAGGATCATTTCTTTGACTTGGTCAAAATCAATCTGCTTCAGCTTGTTTTCTGGATTCCGTTCATTGCGTGGACGATCGTCAATGTCCTGGCTGTGATGAATATGGACACGCTGACGCTTCTGGAACAGGAAAACGGCGCGCAGGAAGTCCTTCAGCATCTGGTTAGCTACCTGCTGATGTGGCTGGTCGGCCTGATTCCCTGCATAGCGATTACGGGGCCATCCTCTGCGGGCGCGGCCTATGTGATGCGCAACTGGGCGCGCGACCAGCATGCATTCATGTTCTCTGATTTTAAGGACGCTTTTAAGTCAAATTGGAAGCAGGCGCTTCCTGTTTCGTTGATCACCTCTCTGGTTCCCTGCATTGCATATGTCGCTATCACGTATTACGGCGACATGGTATCGAGCAATTTGATCATGATTCTTCCGTTGATGCTCGTGGTTTGCGCCACGATGATGTGGACGCTGATGCTCCCGCTGCTGTATTCGATGATGATCGGCTACGAGCTTCAATTCAAGCATCTGCTCAAGAATGCCTTACTGATGGCCGGAGCGCGTCTTCCGCAGATGTTGGGAACGAGGCTGATCACGTTCATTCCGGTTCTTCTGCTTGCTGTCGGCATATATTTCGGCAACATGATTCTGATTCTGGTGATGCTGTTTTATTATCTGCTCTTTGGCTTTGCACTCTCCAAGCTGATTTATGCCTCTGTGGCCAATAGCGTATTTGATCAGTATCTCAATCCGCATATCGAGGGAGCCGAGGTCAACATGGGACTTCGCCCGCAGGATCCCGACGAGATGCTGGATGAAGACGAAGAGGATGAAGAGGACGACGAACAGTTTGACGATGATGAGGCGTAAGCATACGAGGGCATGAAAGCACCCCGAAGAGGGGATGCTGGAAACCGGAGGTGTTTACATGAAAAACGGATTTGCGCCGCTTACGCAGCGAGAACGCAATAAGTATCGCGCCGCACAAAGAGCCGGTTTGCTCGAACGCGTGTTGGAAGTGGGCTGGGCCGGGCTTTCCGCAAAGGAAAGCGGAAAAATCGGCGGCATTGCGGCGCACATGGAGAAAAAATAGGACAGCATGTACAATGATTTTGCGAGCGTGTATGACACGCTGATGGATGATTACGATTACGATGCATGGAGCAGGCATTACCTTGCCCTCATGGCCGATGAAGACGGCAGACTGCCGACGCGGATTGCCGAGTGTGCATGCGGGACGGGCAGCCTGACCGTTCGATTTGCCCAAAGAGGAATCCGTGTTGTCGGTGCAGATTTGTCGCAGGCCATGCTTCGCTGCGCGCAGGAGAAGGCGCGAACGTGGGGCGTACAGGCCGACTTTATCCGTCAGGACATGCGCAGGCTTTCGCTTCCCAGAAGAGTCGGCGCCATTTTGGCGACCTGCGACGGCGTCAACTATTTGACCACGCCGCAGGACGTCAAGGCTTTCTTTGCGGCGGCCTATGCTGCGCTGCTTCCGGGCGGAAAGCTGTGCTTTGACTGTTCAAGCCGACATAAGCTGGAAGATGGGATGGGCGATTCGTTCTTCGGCGAGGAGCGGGAAGGCATGGCGGTGCTCTGGCAAAACCGTTTGAACCGGGAGAATCATGTGCTTTTCATGGATGTAACGTTTTTTGTGCGTGAAGAGGATGGGCGTTATCGCCGCTTCAGAGAGCAGCACAGACAGCGCGCGCATAGCGAGCAGGAGCTGCTTGCATGGCTTGACGAGGCGGGCTTTGCTGATGCCCGTGCATACGGTGAAATGCGTATGGATGCGCCGAAGGATGAGGATACTCGCATCCACTTTACGGCTGTCAAGCCGCGCATTCACGCGATTTAAGGAGGATCAATATGGAACAGAAGAATTCAAGACTGCTTCGCCTGACGCTGATGGGTGGTCAGGCACGCGTCTTTCTTTGCGATACAACGAATATGGCGCAGCAGGCGCGCGATATCCACAATGCGAGCAATACGTGTAGCGCGGCGATGGGGCGGATGATTGCAGCGACCGCCATCATGGGTGCGAATCTTAAGAGCGATGGCGACCGCATTACGGCAACCATTAACGGCGGAGGCCCTGCCGGTCCGATCTGCGCGGTTGCAGGGCCGGATGGTAAGGTTAAAGTGACGATTGATCATCCCGAGGTTGAGCTGGCGCTCAAGCCGAATGGCAAGCTAGACGTTGGCGGTGTGCTTGGCAAGGACGGTCAGCTGACCGTCATGCGCTCCTTTGGCTTTGGCGAGCCGTATGTGGGACGTGTGGCGCTGGTCTCCGGCGAAATTGCCGAGGATTTTGCCATGTACTATCTGGAATCCGAGCAAACGCCGACGCTCTGTGCGCTGGGCACGCTGGTTGGGGAGAACATCATTTCTGCCGGCGGAATTCTCATTCAGGCGATGCCCGGCTGCTCTGATGAACTGCTTGACGCGCTGGAGATCCGGGCGGAGCTGTTTGGCTCGATTTCTCAGATGCTGGAAGAGATGACGCTGGAGGAGATCGTATCCGGTTGCTTCCGTGGACTCGAGCCGGAGATTCTTGAGGAGATTCCCTTGCAGCTTACATGCGATTGCTCCAAGGATTATATTGAGCGCGTTCTGCTCTCCATGGGCGAAGAGGAGCTGCGCGATATCATGAACAGCCAGCATGGCTGCGAGGTCACTTGTCATTTCTGCCGCAGGCAGTATGCCTTTACCGAAGAGGAGCTCGGCACGCTGATCGAGCAGGCCCATGGCGAGTGCGACGAGGAGTAAAAAAAGATCAGCATTTGGCCGAGGGGGGGACGTCATGAGCAATGTAGTTTCCATGGAGCGTACGTGCGAATACCTGTATGCTCGTGCGCGCAGGCACAGACTTGCCGGACGGTATGGCGAAGCGATGACGCTGCTGACAAGGGCCAAGGAACAGTTTGGGTCGAGTGAAGCCATTGAAATGGAGATGGCAAGGATCTACGACGAAATGGGCTGCGAGGAGGAAGCGCTCAGATGCTATCTGCGCGTCGTGCGTGCGCATGGAAAGGAAGAAGCACAGGCGCTCTTCTCTCTGGCGGTTTCCGCTATGCAGCGTGGGGATTTTCGGCGTGCGCAATCCTACATGAATCGGTTTATACTGACGGATCAAAAGGGCGTAGAGCCGGAAATGGTTCAACTGTTTGCCGCACAAATGGATGCGCAGATTCATCGTACGATCTCTCGCAGCCGAAAAGCGCGGGCCAGAGCGCTGGAGCATCGCGCGGTAGAGCGTTTGCAGCAGGGAAAGGCTTCTGCGGCGGAGAGAAACATGCGTCATGCGCTGACCATGCGGGATACTGCTCAGGGGCGTACGCTGTTGGCCTGCTGCCTCCTGCTGAAAGGGAATGCAGAGGAAGCAATAACGCAGGCGCAAGCGGCGCATAAGGCGTCTGCCGGACGCTTGCAGACGCTATGCGTGCTTGCAGACGCTTATTTGCTTGCAGGCGAGGATCAAAAAGCGAAGAAAACGCTATATCTGGCGATGTTGCGCGCACGTGATATGGACGATCTATTTCATGTCGCAATAGAGAGCGCCAAGCGCGGTGAGGATGGACTTACGCTGCTGCTGACGCGAAGATTGCTTCGGCGAGAACCCTATCATACGCGCGCCATGATGCTGCGCGCCTGCGCGCTGTGCAACCTTGGCAGAATCAAGGAAGCCAACAGAATATTGGGCAGGCTGTGTGCTCTGACACCTGAGGATACGGTCTGCGATGCGCTGTATCGCATGACGCGGGAAGAAAATGTCGAGCTGGAACGTCTGACGCTTGGTATAGAAGTCCCACGGCAGGAGGCTGTCGCGCGGACGATGCATCTGTTTACGGCGCTCTATCGTGAACGCGGAGAAGAAATGGATGTCGGTGAGCAGCGAACGCTTTGCCGCTATTGCGCATGGGCGCTGCGCTCCACGCTGGCCGGTCCAAGGACGGCGGTCATAGCGCTGATACTTTTACAATCCCTGGATACGCCCATGGCGCAGGAAACGCTTCTGGATGCGCTGACGGATCCGCAGCTGCCGGATGAGCTGAAAATCGCTATCTTACAGATTCTGACGGAAAAGTATGGCATATTGCCCTACGAAGCGGATATAGACGGGCAGTTTGTGCGCCTGACGGCAGGCGCGCAGGTGGATTGCCCGCCGAGCGAAACGGGCCAGCAGGTGGTGCAGCAGGCTGCAGATATGCTCTCGGACTCGTTTCCCGATGCGTCAAGCATTCTTCTTCCGATCTGGGTGAAATATCTCAATCGCTTTGGCGCGCCGAAGGGAAGGCATGTAGATGCATGTGCTGCCGCGCTTGTCTATCTTTTTCACGAACAAAAACAAAATCCTGTGCAACTTTCGACGATCGCCGGTTGTTTCGGTGTATCCAAGCGGCTGTGTGCTTTGATGCTCAGACGGATTCGACGCGCGCAGGAGGGTGAAGCTGGAAATCAACAGGAGGAAACGCCATGAATTGCATTAATTTTGATCAGAAGTTTGAGCAGTACATGTCTATCTGGGTCAAGAATAACTCTGAAAAATACAAGAACAACATGGACGTCATCGAGGGCATGATGCCGGAAGTCTAGATGGAGTTTTTGAATCGGAAGGCCACTTGGCTGGGCGGTAAGAGCCCAACAGAGTTCTTTGAACAGTATGATGACGCGCAGGAGCTGATCGCATGGATGTGCACGTATTACGAGCAGAAGGTGTCCGTGCCGGATTTGCTGCTGGAGAGGATTACAGCACTGGGTTCGGCTGCTGAGGATGGACTGCTGGCGCTGCTGAAGAACTCCGAGACGCTGCATGAAGTGAAGCTGACGGCGATTTCGCTTTTGTGCGAGATGGAGAGCTGCAAGCCCTTGCAGCTTTATGTTGAGTATATCGCAGATATGGAAGAACCTGACGAAATGGGCGATATGTGCGCGGAAGCGCTGACGGCGATGGGCGATGCTGTTGTGGAACCCATTCTACAACAGCTTGACGGCTCTTCGGAAGCTGCACGCGATGTTTTTGCCGATATTTTGAGCAATTATCCGGGTGATGAGCGTATTTACGAGCTGCTGATGGAGCGTTTCTCTGCCTGCGAGGATAAGCGTGCGCTGTTTGCCTCCTATCTGGCGAAGCTGGGCGATGAGCGCGCGTTGCCGACGCTTAACGACGCCGCGCAGGATGAACGCGTCAATTATCTGGATTATGTGGAAATCGTCAACGCCATTGAGGCGCTGGGCGGCGACAGACCGCCGGAGCGTGAGTTTGCGGGCGATCCGTATTATGAATCCCTCAAGCAGATGTAATCCGTTTTTCCGTGCATGATTGCCAAAAGACGGATAGACGAAGAAAAGTATTTTGAAGCTGGAAGCGGGCGCGTCCCGCAGGAGGAACTGCACGCATGATTTGTCCCAATTGCGGAAGGGAATTGCCCGATACCGCTCGCGTTTGCCCCGGATGCTCTGCTGTACAGCGCGTTTTTCGCCGCCGGCGTGCGGAGGTGGATTTGCCGGAGCAGCAGGTGCGCGTTGAGCGACGCGTCGCTCCGGATGCAGAGCAAGCGCATCGGGCAAGAGAGGAAGCGGAGACGAAGGGGGCGGCTTCCACGCCGGAGAGAAGCCTTCCTAAGGGTGATCAAAAAGCGGAAGCGGCAAGTCATGTTCCCGTAGGCTTGTATATTCAGCAGCAGCGACAGCAGACACAGGTGCGCCATGTGCGTCATGCGCCGGATCATCTTCGACGTAAAATCGACGCGAAGCCTGCGCAGTTGCAGCCGCCCATCTATCAAAAGAATCATCAGCGTTTAAAGCGCGCGCTGATCCTCACCTTTGTGCTGCTGGTTTTCGTGGGCAGTGCCTGCGCGTATACGCTCTTTGCCTCCGAGAGCGGGCAGCTTCTGATGGCTCAATGGGGCTGGTCGGTTGCCAGAACGGACGCCTATATCACCTATGGGCGCGAGCTGATTGAGCAGGCGTATTTCACCCGATCGCTTGAGCCGCTTGGCGTGGCGATTGAGCGTGAGCCACAAAACGTAGATGCGCTTAATCTGATGGCGCAGGCCTATACCGAGCTTGGGCGCATTGAGGAAGCGACGCAGATTTACGAATCGCTTATCAACGATATCGCGCCCGGGCATCCGAGCGCATACCGCAATCTGATTAAGATCTATCAGCAGCAGGGCTACAACGCTGAGGCACTTGAATTGATGAAGCAGGGCTCTATGAATGCTTCGAGTACATCGGAGTTTGAGGTCATGCTGCGTGAATATACCCCGACTACGCCGACGCTTTCGCATCAGGAAGGCCGATATAATACAGAGATTGATCTGACCATCACCATCCCGGACGAACAGACCGTTTATTACACGGTGGACGGCACTGACCCGTCTGAATCTGGACTCATCTATACCGAAGGGACGCAGATTCATATTCCGGAGGGAAAGATGACGGTGAAGGTGATCGGCTTTACCACAAACGGCACGCCGAGCGAACAGATCACAGCGAATTACACCGTCATCATTCCCACGCCCGCTGCGCCCAAGGCGAACTACGCCTCCGGCGTGTACAAATATGCGCCAAAGGTATCCCTGCGCCCGGGCGATGAGGATGAAAAAGAAAATAAAAAGATCGTTGCGATTTATTACACGATTGACGGACGGCAGGCGACGACCGAATCCACGCTGTATGATCCCGAAAAACCCATTCAGCTGCCCATTGGCGATTCGAGGCTTCGCGCTATCGCAGTACATGAAAACGGTAAGATCAGCTATGAGATGAACGTCACCTATAAAGTGGAGGGCAATCTCAAATACATGTTCCGCGAGCAGGATACGTTTAAGAACATGGAGC
>CAZACG010000069.1:0-6932 GCA_964483645.1 uncultured Oscillospiraceae bacterium
GCGCAGAGGAAGGACGCATGCGCGTCATTCATCAGCCTAATGCAGGCGTTTCAGCCGCGCGGAATGCAGGCATGGACGCGGCTTCGGGCGAGTGGCTGTGCTTCGTGGATGCGGATGACTATATAGAGCCGCATGCGCTGCAGACGATGCTTGCGCTGACGGACGAGATGACGGATATTGCCTGCTGCGCGTACGTCATGCGCTTTATCGACGAGGGCGATCGCCAAGAAAAACACGTTTGTGCGGACGGCGATCTGATTTGCGTGCTGGAAAGTTTGATTCGCGGAGACAGCGCACTCAACAGCATGTGCGCGAGATTGTATCGCCGCAGCATGATTGAAGAAAAGCGACTGCGCGCGCCGCTTGGCGTCAAGGTGGGCGAGGATGTGCTTTTTAATCTGGAAGCCTTCAGCGCGGCGCGTACATGGCGTATGAGCGAAGAGACGGTCTATGTCTATGAATTCGGCGGCGATTCCGCAATGACACGTGCAAAGCAGGATCGCTATCAGCGAAGCAGACAGATGCTTGAGGGTATCGGCGCTTTCATTCAACGAGAGGAAATGCAGACGCAGCTTTTTCGCGCGCATATCGACGTGTATATCCGCACGCTGCGCGCGGACAGGGGTAGACTTCGCGCAGCGCTGGCGTTTGACCGCGCTATGGTGCAAAGCGTTGAAAACGGCGTGTGCTTTGCGCAGCTTTCTCCTAAGCAGAAGCTCTATTACTGTTCGCTGCGTCTGCTGCCGAGTCTGAGTTACTTTTTGCCCTGACGGGAGGTCTAAATGAAGATCGAGATCAGCGTGATTGTGCCGTGCTACAATGCGGAGCGCTATCTGAACGTGTGTCTAGAGAGTCTGAAGGCGCAAAAATCGCCCGAAATAGAATTCATCCTGATTGACGACGGCTCTACGGACGCAACGGGTCCAAAGCTTGATGTGTTTGCCGCAGCGGAACCTCGAGCAAGGGTTGTGCATACGCAAAATGGTGGCGTTTCAGCTGCGAGAAACTGCGGAATTGACATGGCGCAGGGGCGCTATCTCGCCTTTGTAGATGCAGATGACGCGCTGGAAGAGAACGGTCTCGCGATTTTGTATCATGCGGCCATGCGCAGCGGCGCGCAGATTGTCTCCGCCAACCACACGCTGTTTGACATGGAGAAGAAGCAGCGGGTGAGCGTGGAGATTGAGCCTGTTCGTCAGAGGCCTTCGGAGATTGCCCGCGAGATCATCCATATGCATCGCATCTACAATAATCTATGGAATAAGCTGTATGATCGTGCGCTGTTTGAGCAGGACGTCAGGCTGGAGGAGGACGTGAGAATCGGCGAGGATGCGCTGCTCAATTTGAAGCTATTCCTGCATGCGCAAAGGGTTGTGCATCTGGAAGAAAGCACCTATGTTTATCGCGTGCATAATCAATCTGCGATGGCTTGCATCAGGGGCTACAGCGAGGCGCATCAGCCAATGCTGTACGGCATGAATCAAGTTCTGCTAAGCGAGGGCGTGAAAGAGCTGTATTTTAGGGATTATCTGCAAAGCTGTGTTTGGATTGATGAAAAAGAAAAGGGCATCAGAGCCTGTATGCGCGCCTTTAACGGGACAATCCGTTCGCTTGTGCTGGACGGTGTGCGCGAGGATCGGATTCCCAAGCGTGATCAACGGCTTTATCATTTGGTCAGGAATGGGCGCTTTCCTACATTTTATCTGGCTGCGCGCGTTTATGAAAAGATTTCAACAAAAAAATGGGGGATTAGGCGATGAAGTCGATCATGCTCTATAACCATGGCGGCTGTGAAAACCGGGGCTGCGAGGCGATTGTACGCGCCACAAGCGAGATGTTTGCGGACAGGGCGAGGGTGCGTATGACGTCTGATACCCCTGAATTTGATCGAGCTGCCAGGCTTGACGCGATTGACAGAATCGTTTCTTCTGAAATTGCGCCATACAGTATACATCGGCTGGTCAATTCGATTGGTTTTCGGCTGGGCATTCCTCGAGAGGACGAGGTTGCCAGAAAGCATCATACCGTTGTCAGCCTGGGTAAGCACAGCAGCGTCTGTCTTTCGGTGGGCGGCGATACATATTGCTATGGACATCAAGAGCATCTTCAGGTCATCAATAAACGGCTGAGAAGAGCCGGAAAAACGTTGGTTTTGTGGGGATGCTCCGTTGATCCGGAATTGATAGCCGGGCAAACGCTTGAGGATCTGAAAGCATATCAGTTGATTGTTGCGCGCGAATCCATCACAGCAAACGCTATGAAGGCTGCGGGACTGCCGGTTGTGCGCTTTTGTGATCCGGCTTTTTTCCTCAAGAGCAGCGAGCTGCCGCTGCCTTCAAGCTGGAAAGAGGGCGGAACGGTCGGCTTGAATGTCAGTCCGCTGATTTTGGCGCGTGCAAAAGAGCCAAAGGCAGCGTTTGACGCCTTTGTCCGCTTAATTGAGCATATCCTTGTTTCCGGCGAAGACAATGTTGCACTGATTCCGCATGTGACATGGCCCCATGACAACGATATGGATACGCTTCGCTTGCTCAAGGCGCGTTTTGAAAAGGAGCAACGCGTCTTCATTCTGCCGGATACGCTCAATGCGATGGCGTATAAGGGATATATCCGGCGACTCAAAGCGTTGGTAACGGCTAGAACGCATGCCTCCATCGCCGCGTATTCAACGGCTGTGCCTACGCTGGTGATCGGTTATTCGGTGAAGGCACGCGGCATTGCGCATGATTTGTTTGGCACGCAGGAAGGGCATCTCATTCCCGTGCAGGAGCTTATGGAGGCCGAGCAACTGATCGCAGCTTTTGATGCGCTGTTGGCGCGCGAAAGGGAGGAACGTTCCTATCTGCAAAAGAAGCTTCCTGCATATATGGATGGCAGGGATGCTGTTGTCGGGCGAATCTTGACGCTTCACGGCAATACGGAGGATGAGGCATGAGACAGACGGTCAGAACGAATAAAGCGGAATGTACGGGCTGCGGCGCATGCGTGAGCATCTGCCCGAAGGGTGCGATCACCATGTGCCCGGACGAGGAGGGCTTTCTCTATCCTGTGGTGGATGGCGCGCTATGCGTGGAATGCAATCTGTGTGAGAAGCGTTGTCCGGCAGGACGGATACCTCAGGAGCATAGCGTACAGGCGTTCGGTGCGCGCCATAAGGATGATGAGATTCGAAAGCTTTCATCGTCCGGCGGCGTGTTTACAGCGCTGGCCAGACAGACGTTTGCGCAGGGCGGCGTGGTCTTTGGTGCTGTGTATGATGAAAACTTGCATGTCGAGCATGTGGGGGCGTTTAACGAGGCAGAGCTTGCCCCCATGCACGGCTCTAAATATGTGCAAAGCGACAGTACGGATGCGATTGCCCATGCGGCGGCGTTGCTTGAGCGTGGTATTCCTGTGCTTTTTTCCGGCACGCCGTGCCAGATTGAGGGCTTGCTTGCGAGAGTGGGCAACCGATATGCAGACAAGCTGCTGACGGTTGATTTTGTATGCCATGGCGCGCCCTCTCCCGGCGTGTTTGCTTCCTATATTGCAGAGCTTGAAAGAAAGAAGGGACAGAAGGTTGTCTCCTATACCTTTCGAGATAAACGATTGGGATGGAAGGATCCCAGCGCTGTTGCAACGTTTGAGGACGGCAGCGAACATACGGGCACTCAGCGTAAGGAGTCGTATTTTTACGGCTTTCTGAGGGATCTTTATCTTCGACCGTCCTGTATGCAGTGTACCGGTTTGCGCTGCAAGCGCCGCACGTCGGATCTGACGATCGGAGATCTGTGGGGGGCGCCGAAGTTTTGCCCGGAGCAGGATGACGACATAGGGCTTTCGCTGGTGATGGTCAATAACCGAAAGGGAGAACGCGTGCTTAAGGCATGCGCCAATCAGCTGCATATTTTCCCGGTGCATATTGAGGATATGCTGCAGGATAATCCAAGTATAGAGATCGCTGTACCTCCACATCCCAAGCGAGCGGCATTTTTTGAGCATTTTGCCAAGTATGGCTTCGAGGGCGAATATGTGCTCAAGCTGCTGGCGAGCCCCGGCAAGGCAGAGAAAATTGTGCGCCGCATTTTGCATCTGCCCAAGGGGGTACTCAGACGTCTTGGCGTGTTGCTTCATCGCGGAAAAGGCTAATGGAGCTTTTGCCACACGCATACCGAAGAAGAATAAAACGCTTTACTTGCTTTCCGTAATAGCTCGGGATAAAGCGTTGATTGCGAGGGATTTGCATGGAAGAAGGCCGGGTGCTGTTCTGTCCTGTGCGCCGGAAATTGATGGTGATCACCGTTTCCTATCTGGCGGGTGTGCTTTTTACGCCCGTTTGCATAATTCCCGCATGGCTGCTCTTTATTTTGTGCGCTCTTGCGATGCTGTCTGCGCTGATGTGCCGGCGGTATCGCAGGAGCGCTCTTTTTTGCGTGGTGGTATGTGTTTTTCTAATGGGAAATATGCTCGCCGGTCGGCAGCTTAGCGTGCGGGACAAACCCACGCAGCCCGGCGCTGCGATCAGCGGAACGGTTTCGGCCATTGAGTCGGATTTCCGTGTGTATCTGACGGATGTGCATGTGGAGGGTGGACAAAAGCTGCGCAGGGATGTGCTCGTTACACTGATGCGCAATCAAGATGAGACGCGCAAGCCTGCGTACGTGGGACAGCGTATCTGCGGAACGGGCAGGCTGTTTGCCCAAGAGGAGCCACGCAATCCCGGCGGCGTCAATCGACGGATTCAAGCGATTTGCGGAAACTATGAGCTTTCGGGCTATATCCTCCCGGGTTGGACAGCGCAGGGAGAGGAAAGCTTTTCTCTGCGAGAGTGGATTCGGCAAATTCGTCTGGCGTTGCTTGAACGGATTCAAAGGCAGTTTGGAGAGCGCGCGCCGATGTTTGAGGCGATTATGCTCGGAGATAAAGATGCTGTGGACGACAGGACGCTTGCGGCAATGCGGATGACGGGTACGGTGCATCTGCTTACGGTTTCCGGCCTGCATTTGAGCATGATAGCCAATGCGTTGCGTTCGCTGCTCAAACGATTGCCCATCGGCAGAAAAGTAAGCTTTGCTCTTCTGAGCGCAGTGCTCATCTTCTTTACCGGCCTTACGGGCTGTGCGCCGGGTACGATTCGCGCGTGTATCACAGCGATCATCCACGAATTTGCAGGTCTGGTCGGCAGGCGCTATGAGCCGCTAACTGCGCTGTCGGCTGCTGCGCTTGGGATGACGCTGATTTGTCCGGTCATGGCGCTCAATGCCTCTTTTCAGTTTTCATTTTTCGTCGTGTTGGGAATTCTCCTGCTATCCGGCAGAATGACGCGGTTTGCGCAAAAATGGATGGGCAAGAGCAAGTTCCTGCGCCGTCTGGCGTCGGCGATTGCGCTTAGCTTGTCTGCGCAGCTTTCCGCCATCCCGATACAGCTTTTGCTTTACGGTTATATTCCGCTGCTGGCGTTGCCGATGAATGTGATCAGCGGATTTATGATGCCGTATTTGATGCTGGGAGGTTGGTCTGCGCTGGCGCTGGGCTGCATGCTGTTTGCGCCGGGCAGATGGATGGCGGGCATTCTTGGCAGCTTAATGGGGCATTTCGAAGCGGGAAGCGTGCTCTTTGCGAGTATAGAGGGCGGGATATGGCGCTTACCTGCGCCTTATGCGGTAACGGTGCCGCTGGCTGCTTTGCTCATGGCGTTGCTCAGCGACAGGATACGAGTAGGTATACTGAGAAGACCGATAACGCTGGCTGTACTGCTGGCGATATTGGTCAGCTATGCGCCGCGTTTTGACGGACGCAGCGCATATGTGCAGCTTGACGTAGGGCAGGGTGATGCATCGCTTGTGCGGAAGGGCGCGAATGCGGTGCTTGTGGATGTTGGACCAGCAGACAGCTATGAAATGCTTCGGTATTTGCGCCATGAGGGATTGCAGATAGAGAAGATAATCCTTTCTCATCTGGATGAGGACCATGCAGGAGCGCTTGCTACACTGCTGAACTCCGAGGTGCAGATTGGCGGCGTTGTGATTGGCAAAGGCGCGCAGGATCAAACGGTGACGGAGCAGGTTCAGCAGGCGCTCACACTGGCGCGCAAGAAGGATATACAGATTGAAACGGTACAAGCGGGTGACAAAATTGCAGCGTCCATGACGAGCTTCGACGTGCTTTCTCCGGATGATTCGCTTAAGGGCAGCAATGAACGCTCTCTCGTGCTTGCTTTCTTGTTGGGCGAACGCATGTTTCTGACCATGGGCGATCTGCCGGCCGATTGTGAGATGGAAGACCCGCCGAACTGTGACGTGCTCAAGGTTTCACATCACGGAAGCCGTAATGCGACGTCAAAGACATTCCTTGAGCAGACGACGCCGGAGCTTGCGCTTATCAGCGTTGGAGAAAACAACCGATTTGGTCATCCGACGCGGCGTGTGCTGGATGATTTATCTGCGGTCGGAGCGAAAATTTACCGAACAGATCGAAATGGCTGTGTGACGGTGTATCCCTCTAAAGGCGGAATACGCGTTCACAGCTATGTGCGCGAACGATGAATCGTTTGAACGAAAAAAGAGCCGTCATGCAGGAATCATGAAGAAAAACGCGAATATTGCATCAAAAACGGCGGTTTACCCGCTGCATGCGGAGCTGTGCAATGAGAGAAGAATGGATGCGCGAAGCGCTCGGACAGGGAGAATTGGCTCAAGCGAATGGAGATGTTCCCGTGGGTGCGGTGATCGTCTGCGACGGCGAGGCGATTGCTTTGGCGCATAATGAGCGAGAGAAGACTGGTGATCCGACGGCTCATGCCGAGGTGCTTGCCCTGAGACGAGCGGCAAAGCGGCTGGGAAGGCGCAGGCTTTCGGATTGTGAAATGTATGTGACGCTGGAGCCCTGTCCCATGTGTGCGGGCGCCATTGTCATGGCCGGGCTTTCCGCTGTGTATTACGGCGCCTATGACG
>CAZACG010000070.1:0-6931 GCA_964483645.1 uncultured Oscillospiraceae bacterium
CGCTTGGCTCTTCGTTCCATGAATTTTTTTCCGATGAGGAGGGGGACAATCCCGTTTGCCGCAAGGAGGATGTGTTCGTTAAGGCGACGGACGACGGCGTGACGATCCACTGGCTGATTTCCAACGCGCAGAAGAAGGACATCGAGCCGATTATGGTTATCCTCGACCCCGGCTCAAAAACGGAAGCCGATTTGCCGCATATGGGCGAGGAATTCGGTTATGTGCTCTCGGGTGCGGTGACGCTGATGCTGGGTGAAAAGGCGTATCGCGTGCGCAAGGGAGACAGCTTCTCTTATAAGCCCTCGCATCAGCATTATCTGCATAACACAGGCAAAACCCCGGCGACTGTGCTCTGGGTCTGCACGCCGCCGAACTTTTAACGACGAATTTCTTCCGCCGATCTGCGGTCGGTTTCCTCTCTTGGTGGCTGACCGATGAAGACGGACTGAGGAAGTACTCTGGAGGTACAAGCATATGGAAAGCAACGCAATCCTTTCGATTCGCGATGTAAAGGTTGTCTTTGAGGACGGCTTTGCCGCGCTGGGCGGCGTCAGTCTGGATATCGGCAAGAATGAATTTGTCACGCTGCTCGGCCCGTCGGGCTGCGGCAAGACGACGCTGCTGCGCTGCATCGGCGGCTTTGAAAAGCCGACCGGCGGCGAAATTCTTTACAAGGGCGAGAACATCGTTCCGCTGCCGCCCTATAAGCGAGCAATCAACACGGTGTTTCAGCGCTATGCGCTCTTTCCGCATCTCAATGTCGCTCAGAACGTGGCCTTTGGCCCGGATTTGCGCGGCGAGGATAAGAAGAAAACCGCGCAGGAGGTCGAGCGGATGCTCGAGATGGTCGGTCTGGCCGGTTATGAAAAGCGCAAAATCGCGTCCTTGTCCGGCGGTCAGCAGCAGCGCGTGGCCATTGCGCGCGCGCTGATCAACAAGCCGGATGTGCTGCTGCTGGATGAGCCGCTGGCGGCGCTGGATCTGAAACTGCGCCGCGAGATGCAGCTGGAGCTCAAGCGCATTCAGCGCGAGAGCGGCATCACTTTCGTGTTCGTCACGCATGATCAGGAAGAAGCGCTGACCATGAGCGACCGTATTGCGGTGATGCGCGTCGGTCAGATTCAGCAGCTGGGTACCCCGGAGGACATCTACAACGAGCCGCAGAATGCTTTCGTTGCGGACTTTATCGGCGAGAGCGACATCTTCTCCGCGACGATGGTGCGCGATAGGCTTGTGCATTTCCTTGGCTGCGATTTTCCCTGCGTGGACGGTGGTTTTGGCGAAAACACAGAGGTCGATGTGGTGCTGCGCCCGGAGGATGTGAAGCTCAAGCCCATCACGGATCCCGTTTCCGGCGTGCCGGAGGGCGTGGTGGAGACGCTGCTGTTTAAGGGCGTGCATTATGAGATGAAGGTTCGCTGCGCACAGAGCGTGCTGCTGGTGCATTCCACCCATGCGCGTCCTGTCGGAACGCGGGTCAAGCTGACCGTCGCGCCGGAGGACATTCAGGTGATGCACAAGAGCGACTGCTCGGCGCAGATCCTGTCAAAGCATGCCGAGCGGGCAAAGTAAGGGGGCGTCGCGATGAAAAAGAATAAGGCGCTCGCCGTGCCGTTCGCGCTATGGGCTGCGATTTTCATCATCGTGCCGCTGCTGATGATCCTCTGGTACGGTGTGACGACGGAGCAGAGCATTCCTTATGCCGAAATCACGCTGGAGGACGGCGGCACGGCCTTTGAGCTGGAGGATGGAACGGTTGTGGCCGAGCGCCCACAGAAGCGCACGGTCGTCTCCATAGAGAATTTTAAGCGCATGCTTGAGCCGACGTATTTAAAGCTTCTGCTGCGCTCGCTCAGGATTGCCGTCATCACGACGCTGATCTGCCTTGTGTTGGGCTATCCCGTCGCACTGATTTTGACGGGTAAGGACTTCAAGCGTCCTGCGCTGTGGCTGATGCTGCTGATTTTGCCCATGTGGATGAATTTCCTGCTGCGCACATATTCGTGGATGTCGATTCTTGAAAACTCCGGCATCCTTAACAGCTGGATCGCGTCGCTTCGCGAGAGCTTTCCCGCCTTCGACGCATGGCTGACCGAAATGGGCGTTGGAAGAAAGATTATCTTCCTCTACAATGAAAACGCAGTCATCCTCGGCATGGTTTACAACTATCTGAGCTTTATGATTATGCCGATTTACACGGTTATCGAGAAAATCGATCCGAGCCTTCTGGAGGCTGCGGCGGATCTGGGCGCGAGCCCGCGCAAGAGCTTTATGCGCGTGACGCTGCCGTATTCGATTCCCGGCGTGCTGGAGGGCGTGACGATGGTGTTCGTCCCGGCGGTGACGACGTTCGTCATCAGCCAGCTGATGGGCGGCGGCAAGGTGCCGCTGATCGGCGATATCATCCAGAATCAATTCGGCAAGTCGAGCGACTGGCACTTTGGCTCTGCGCTGTCCCTGCTGGTCATGGTCGTCGTGCTCGCCTTCATGGGCGCGCTGAATCGAATGGATAAGGACGACGAGCCGGTGAAGGAGGTGCGCATCCTCTGATGAAAAAACTTCGCAAGCTCTATATCGGGTTGATTATGGCGTTTCTTTACGCGCCGATTGTTCTGCTGATCCTTTATTCCTTCAATGACAGCAAATCCCGCGCAAACTGGGGCGGCTTTACGCTGCGCTGGTATAAGGAGCTGTTTACCGATGCGGCTATCATGTCCGCGTTGGGGACGACGCTGTCCATCGGTCTGCTGGCTGCCGTGCTGTCCACGATACTGGGGACGGTAGGCGCGATTGCGCTCTTTCAGATGAAGCGCAGGCCGCGTCAGGCGCTCATGTCCGTGGTCAATCTGCCGATGCTCAACTCCGAGGTGGTCACCGGCGTATCGCTCATGCTGCTCTATGCCATGGCGGGGATTCAGCTGGGCTACGTGACGCTGCTGCTTTCGCATATCGCGTTCTGCGTGCCGTATGTCGTGCTGAGCGTGATGCCCAAGCTGCGCCAGCTCGATCCGCATCTGGCAGAGGCTGCGCAGGATCTGGGCGCGACGCCCTTGCAGGGCTTCCTGCGCGTGATCCTGCCGGATATCATGCCCGGCGTGTTCTCCGGCTTCATCATGGCGCTGACGATGTCTATTGATGACTTTGTCGTCAGCTTCTTTACAACGGGCTCGGGCGTTTCCAACCTGTCCATCACGATTTATACCATGGCCAAGCGCGGCATCTCGCCCAAGATCAATGCGCTCTCCACGATCATCTTCGTCTGCGTGTTCATCCTGCTCATCGGCATCAACTTGCAGGATTTCAAAAAGGATTCCCGCGCCAAGAAGAAGGTCGAGCAGGTTCGTATTCCGTATTGATCATGCTTTTCAGCCTTCCCCTGCGTGAGGCGAAAACGGGCGTTTAAAGCGCCGTCGGTCGTTTTGCAGGTTCTCGACTTCAACGAATATCCTTCGCAAAAAAATGAAGATGGAATCATATAAGCGGAATCAACAGATGGATATTTCGCACCCAAGCGTATCACAATCTGAACAGGAGGAACAAATATGAAACAGAGGATTCTGGCGGCCGTCTTTGCGCTTCTTGTCTGCTGTCCGCTGCTCGCACTGGCACAGGAGACGATTTCCGTATATAACTGGGGCGACTATATTGAGCCCGAAACGCTCAAGATGTTTGAGCAGGAAACCGGCATCAAGGTTATCTATGAGACGTTTGAGACCAACGAGGATATGTATGCCAAAATTGCCATGGGCGGTTCAGCATATGACGTCATCATTCCGAGCGATTACATGATTGAGCGCATGATCGGCGAAAATCTGCTTCAGAAGATTAACTGGGACAACGTGCCCAATGTCGCCAACATTGATCCGCGCTTCATGAACGAGAGCTATGATCCGGAATCTGCCTACGCCGTGCCGTATACATGGGGTACGATGGGCATTCTATACAACAAAGAAACCGTCTATGAAATCCCCACCGGTTGGGAGACGCTCATGGACGATCGCTATGCGATGGATATGCTCATGCTCAATTCTCCGCGCGATACGCTGGCGATTGCGCTGGTGATGTGCGGATATGATCTCAACTCCACCGCTCCCGACGAGCTTGAGGCCGCCAAGCAGCTGCTCATCGAGCAGAAACCCATGGTGCTGGCCTACGTCGTGGACGAGGTCAAGGATAAGATGATTGGCGGCGAAGCGTCCATCGCGCTGGTCTGGAGCGGAGATGCGACGTTCTGCATGAGCGAGAGCGAGGAGCTTGATTACGTCGTTCCGAAGCAGGGCAGCAACATCTTCTATGATTCTATGTGCATCCCGGCCAATGCGCGCAATGTCTCCGGCGCGGAAAAATTCATCGACTTCATGTGTCGCGCAGACGTTGCGGCGATGAATTACGAGTATGTCGGGTATGCGATTCCCAACACGGCGGCCATTGAGCTGCTGGGCGAGGAGCAGTACAACGCCTCCCCGGTCAACAACCCGCCGCAGGAGGTTCTGGACAAGTGCGCGGTCTTCAAATATCTGGGCGACGAGACCAAGCTTTATGATACCATCTGGACGGAGATCATCTCCGAATTCTGATAACAGTCGAAAAACAGCCGCTCCTGTATGAGACGGCGTTCCTCAAACAGCAAATCCTCCGTATGTGCGCGATCATACGGAGGATTATTTTTTATAGATCATTCGAGCTATCAGTGCAAAGCAAAGAAGGGGTCAGGTGGATGAAATCCCGCATCGTACTCAATCACGAAGCGATTTTGATCAAAACCGTCAGGGAGCGAAGCGTTACCTGACAGTGGAGTGCCTCAAAGTCAATTTGATTTGAGAATAGTATAAAACGAAGAATTTGCGCCCGAAGGTTTCCAAAGGGCGACCGGAAAGCCTTTTTGGCGGGGTGTTGGGGCAGAGCCCCAAACTCAAGAGAGCACCGGCTTCTTCATCAAACTGTTTCGCAAGAGGGCGCGTGCTTTTTGCTTTTCCCTTCACGCATGAGTAATACAACTCTCAAATCCAAACGAGCTTTTAGAGAAACCGCCGTCAGGGCTCGCTTCGCCCCCTGGCGGTTTTTGGGAATGGCTTCGCCATGAGAATGTTGGGCTGCCGCCCCAACCCGCCAAGGGACTTCGTCCCTTGCCCCATATTCGCTTCACGCTGATGGATCGTTTTGGTCTGAAGACAGGTTCAATGCGTTTGAGTCATTTTGTGTAATCGCTCAGATATGCGTCCAGCATTCCGCATTCGTCAAGGAGCTTAAAGAGCGTATATCTGGTGCGGTAGTCCTTGGCGCAATGCATGGAAAGGTTGAGCAGCGAAGTATCAATGCCGCATTCCTCGGGTGAGAGCGGCGCGCCAAGCGTCTGCATGGCGGCGGTAATTCGCTTTAGATCGGGTAGCTCGGCGATAACGGCCTGTATCTCGTCAAAGCGCTCCTGTGCTCGGCGAATGCGGCGCTCCTGCTCCGGCCATGAGAGGAAATCGCCGGGGTTTTCTTCCATGATCGCGCGCCCATTTGCCTCGCCGTAGGCGTCGATCATAAACTTTTCACGCGCTTTACGGGAGAGCCTTTGGGCGCGGATAGCTTCAAGGTCGAGACTTTGGATATTGTCCTGCGCGAAGCGCGTGAACAGCGGCCAAACTAGCAGCGTGGCTACGCCGACGGACGTGCCATGGGCAGGCGCCTTGCGTCCGCGCAGCATCTGCTGCATCTCCCAGTAATGCGCGATGTTATGCTCCACGGAAGCGACGGCGCGCGTGTGACCGACGATGCCGATGGTTGCGCCTGCTAGAAGCAGCGCTTCGATGAGGATTTGCATGCCCTGATCCGTCTTGGCGCGGATTTCGTCGATGTTGGCGAGCAGCTTTTCAATCGCATCGGTGACGATCTCGCAGCACACCTCGCAGCAGGGCTCGTCGTTGATGATGTGCCCGATCTTCCAATCACATTTGGCGATATATTTGCCCAGTACATCGCCCACGCCGGAGCAGATCATCGAAAGCGGCGCGGTTTTGAGAATTTCGGTATCGCAGACGATGATTTGAGGGCAAGGGCCGCTGCGATGAATCTTGAGTCCCTTGAAGGTCAGGGGCGCGACCACGGAGGTGTAGCCGTCCATGGACGGAGCGGTACCTACGCTCACAAAGGGAAGGCCGGTGCGCGCGCAGTTGACGCGCGTGATATCGGTGATGGAACCTGAACCCACGGCGACAAGAAACTCTGTTTCGGGCTGAATGCTCAAAAGAACCTCGCCGACTGCACGCTCGTCCGGCTCCATAACGTCCTCGCGCACGATCACGCAATCGACGACCGAGAAGCCCGCGTCCCTGAGCGTTCGGCTTGCCGCGCGTCCGGCGATCTCATAGGTGTTGTTGTCTGCCACGAGCACACAATTTCGGCCCAGTCCGCATGCCCGGATATAGCCGGGCATGCGCTCAAGTAGGCCGCGGCCCACATAAATATCCTGCTCGGGCGCGGGATGCTCAGCGCCGCAGGCGCATTCAAGGGCTGTAATCAGCAGCTTGCTGTTGCTGTCGTATCGGATAGTGTAAGCCATGGTAAGCTCCTTTGTTTTTGCTATGTATGCGGGAAGGACATGCGGAGAAAAAACGCAACTCTCGTAAGACCGTGCAAAATGCGTAGCTCAGGATCCTTGAAGAAGCTCTCTCCAGTCGCTTGGAAAACCGCACAAGGCAAGCTCCGCCGCGGGGAAATCTTCTGTAAGCTGTTCAAGCCCGCGCGCCATTTGGCGATACACGCGCTCATGGCCTGCGACTGAGCGAAGCGCCAGCAGCAGCGGAAAGATGCGGTCGCTTTCGCAGCGTTTGTATGGAACGGGGAGGACGATATGCTTATTCAGCGGTCGATTGTAGAGACGGTTATAGTGCGCGCAGATGTTGCGCGCTTCAACGGCGGCGTCCATCAGCGCGAGCAGCTCCTC
>CAZACG010000071.1:0-6852 GCA_964483645.1 uncultured Oscillospiraceae bacterium
GTTTGAGACAGCACCTTGCTTATTGTGGGAATGTTTCGTCTTTTTGCCCACTTGGGCAGCCTTTCTAAGCTCGCAGCAGCCATCTCCGTCTCGGCTTTGCCTCGACAGCTCTCCCTAAAGGGCGAGCCTTTATTATACGCTGCTTGGCATCATTGAATAAACCGCTCACCTGCGTCCTGTTATGGCTCGGCTGGCGCGCCGTCAGGCGGAACTGAGAGGGCACCACCCCGGCATTTTCTCAAAGCTCCTCTCTTTCCCCTTCCACGGGAACGTGATTCTGCAGGAAAAGAGCATGGGCGCGCTCGCCTCGTCCCGAGAGCCATACTTATGGTCGCCCACCAGAGGAAAACCACGGCTGGCAAACTGCACGCGAATCTGATGGCTTCTTCCCGTATGCAGGCGGATGCGTACCAGGGAGGTTTCGCCCTGTGCAAGGCATTTGAATTCCAGACGCGCCCTTTTGACACCGCCGCGCATGCGGCTGACCACAAAGACCTTGTTCTTTCCAGAATCCCTGAAGAGCAAATCCTCCCAGTCGCCCGTTTCCGGCGGCTGCCCATGTACCATGGCGACGTATTCCTTGACCATCGTCCCTTCCTGTATCGCGCGGGACAGCGCCGCCGCCGCGCCCTTGTTGCGGGCATAAACCATGACGCCGCCCACATTCAAATCCAGACGATGGACAGTGAAAATCTCACCGCCAAGCTGATCCTTAAGCGCCTGCGCCACGCCCGTTTCGGAATCCATCCCCACGGGCTTGACGCACACAACCCAATCTCTGTCCTCGAAAAGTATGTCCACAGCAACCTCCTCAGCACAGCTCCGCGAGCATTGAGCTGCCTTTCAGTGTGTTTTCGATGCCAAAGAAATCAAGCACCGTCGCACTGACGTCTGCATAGGTTTCACGCGTGCCAAGATTCACATTGGCGCGCAGCCGCTTTCCCCAGATCAGCAGCGGCACATGCTCGCGCGTATGATCTGTACCTGTATGACAGGGATCGCAGCCGTGATCTGCCGTCAGAATCAGCATATCCTCCTCGCCCATCAGCGCCTTGATCGCAGGAATCTGCGCGTCAAATTCCTCCAATGCTGCAGCGTAGCCCGAAACATCCCTGCGATGCCCGTAAGTCATGTCAAAATCCACAAGATTGACGAACAGCAGCCCGTCAAACTCCTCGCGCATCGCCGCATAGGTCGCCTCCATGCAAGCATCATTGCCTGCGGCATGATTGGACTTGGTGATGCCGCGCAAACAAAAAATATCTTCGATTTTGCCCACGGCATAGACGTTTTTTCCGTTTTGTTCAAGCAAATCGCACATTGTCGTCGGCGGAACAGCGCTGAAATCTCTTCTGCCGCCCGTGCGCGTAAAAGTGCCCGCCTTTTCGCCGACAAATGGGCGTGCAATCACACGGCCTACCTCAAGCTCCCCGACAAGCATCTCACGCGCAATCTCACAGTCGCGGTACAGCTCGTCAAGCGGCACAACCGCCTCGTTCGCCGCGATCTGAAATACGCTGTCCGCAGACGTATAAACAATCAGCTTGCCCGTTCTGATATGCTCCTCGCCCAGCTCATCAAGAATCGCCGTGCCGGAAGCGGGCTTGTTGCCGATCGTCCCCCTCCCCACAGCCGCTTCAAAGCGGGAAAGAAACTCCTGCGGAAATCCATTCGGAAAGGTCGGGAAAGGACGCGGCAGCTGCACGCCCGCGATTTCCCAGTGTCCCGTTGTCGTATCCTTGCCCGCGGAAACCTCGCGCATGCGTCCATACGCCGCTGAAGGTTTGCTTGCAGACGGCTCAAAGGACGCGCCGTCGATGTGGCCCAAGCCCATTTCCATCAGATGGGGAATATGGGGACGGCATGTCCTGATGATATGCCCCAGCGTATCCGCTCCGCCATCGCCGTAGGCTGCGGCATCCGGCAACGCGCCGATGCCCACGCTGTCCAGCACGATGAGAATCGCTTTTCTGTTCATAGCCCTTCCTCCCGGAAAATCATCTTCCGGCCTTTATTATACCCCACTATTCCCACGTTTTCAACGATCATGCGCATTCCATCTCAGCTGCGCTTCGACGCACGCATCCTTTGCACCAGCAGTGCGATCATTTGCGCATTGGTAGGCTTGCCTCGCGCAGGGTCGATTGTATTGCCGAAGAACGCATACATCCAGCGGCTGCAGGACGAATCCATCGTGCTTTCCACGGCATGTCGAATCAATCGCTCGACATTCTGCGGCGTGGTATTCAGTTGCTTCGCTATGGGCGTATAGATTCTGCCATCAATCGCACGCAGGCGTCCTTCGTTTTCGTAGGCCAGGGCTGCGGCCCATGCCAAGAACACATATCCTCGAAGCGCAGAACGCATGCCCGCTGCGCTGAGCAGCGCGGCGGCTTCGTCATAGCCGTCTTGAAGCTTATTCCAGTCGATATGAACGAGGCTTTCCTCCATAAGCAAAAGCAGCGCAGCGCGCAGCTCCTCCTCTCTCCAAGGCACGCGAAGGATGTAGTCCGCTCCGCGCTTGGCATAGCCCCTTTCGGCAAAGCTCATCGCCGCGCCGCCGATCAGCCGCGGCATGTGTTCTCTGAAACGACGCTTGAGTTCATCGGTCACACCAAGCCCATCGGCGTGCGGCAAAATCGCGTCGATCACCAGTATATCCGGCTTCATACACTCGGCTTCCTTTATCGCAGAGACGCCGTCCGAAACAATCCTGACCGAACAGCGTTCCTCATCCTCCAAGAAGCGGCGCAGTCGCCCGGCTAATGGCGTATCGCGCACCGCAAAAAGAATGTCGATCTTCCGATATCGCTGTCTGCTCATCGCTTCGCCCCATTTCCGCTTTCATCTGTGCTCTATGGATCATATTATGACAAAAAGCGCATGGATATGATCATCAATGTACAGTGTAGCACGCGCCGTCGGAGACGTAAAGAAACCATAGGTTATCTTTTTCCGCGTAGAACAATGCACAAAGCCGAAAATCGCTAATATAAAGGGACTGTCCGGACAAATTTCAACCTTCTGGGAAGATGCTTCTGCTGACGGCTTGCTATGGTCGGAACGGGTTCTTCCGCCTTGCTTCAAAGGGCTTTCGTCCTTGAAAGCGATTCCGCCGCAGCATGCTTTTTTCTTCACATAGAGGGTTTCTTATCCTGACAGTCCCTTTGTGGATCTCGAATGCTCAGACGCTCTCCTTCTCGTAGATCAACCATGGGATCCGTTCAAGCGCCTTTCTTTTACAGTGTAAAGCTATCCTTTCCAACGATTTCATCCATGCTTTTTCCGGCCTTGGCCTCAAAATATGCCTTGAGCTTCATATTAGAATCCCATTTTTCCTGCGGATAACGGCCATATCGCTTCCGGACGTCGCGCATTCGTTCTTCAATATCCAAGATGGCGTCGCTTCCGGCCAAAGCGTCGCAAAGCTGAATCAGCCGGTCTCCGTCATCCATCACAACACGGCTCAATTCGTGCTCAATCAAATTCAACTCTTCTTCGGATGTATCTATTTTCCCGATATACTCCTCAAGCCGCCCATTATTAAACGAGTGGGTCAGGCAGATTCTGGCAACCTCGTCATACCCCAAGCCCATCATGTACCGATATCCATCGGATACATGGCCCAAATGCCGCGTCCCGAATTTCCTGCCGATATCATGAAGAAGCCCCAGTACATACGCCTTCTCCGGGTCCATGCATTTACAGGCCCCGGCGATTTGGCGAGCGCAATGCGCGGCAATTCGGCTATGGTTTCCCCATGGTCCCGGATTACACTTCTCCGCTTCTTGCAAGAGCCTTTCCGCTTCTTCACAGGTTGGAATCATGATGCGGATACCTCCTTCATCGTCCCTCAACGCGCATTGGCTACAAGAATTCAAATCCTACACACGCGGCTTATCTTTTCCGATATACGATAAGCTCCGGATTCTTTCCGCCCTCTTCATAGGTACAGATCAAAATAAAATCCATATTGGCTGCAATACCGAAGCATCGCTCACCGCCGAATTCACATTCCAGCTGATTGCCAAGATAGGTTGCATTATCGTCGAGAAAGGTTGTCGTTTTTCCATTGGGAAGTCGGTACGCAAGGTTGATGTACTTGCCAACCAGCGCGTTTAGTTTGGTCAGCTTGGGCATTCCCTCAATATGCAGCGCATTGATCTCCTCAATCAGGCTCTTTTTGAAGGTCTCAAACGCTCCGTTGTGCCCAAGCGTCTCATAGCGCTTCCAGTAATCCAATTGAGGGAGCACCGACTTGAGATATGTACGTGCTTCTTCTTCCGAGAATTGCTCGCTGACCATATTCTTCGCGCAAACATCAATCAGCTCGTCCAGATCGCTGTACATGTATTCTCCATCTGCATAACACCATTTGCAGTATTCCTCGTTGAAAGAACCATCCTTCTCCTTGCTGATCACGGAATCCTCAAGCGGCATGCCGCAACATTGGCAAATCAGCTTTCTGGGCGAACCAAGGAGGGTATTGATGGAAACATCGAACAGCTTAGACAACAGCTTCAAGGTTTCGATATTCGGCGTCGTCTCGCCATTCTCCCAGCGCGAAACAGCCTGACGCGTGACGAAAACCTTTTCCGCCAGTTCTTCCTGCGACATTTCCTTTTTCTTTCTCAGCTCAAGAATCATATCTTTGGTTTCCATAAAAATCACCTCGATCAGATTATGACATCGAAGCGTTCAATTCGCAAGCAACCCGCTGTTGCTTCGCATTCGTCAAAGCGGCCTTATCGCTTATGAGCCATACGATATACGCCGGATATCAACAAAAAACAGCCCAGCAATGCAATCACGATTCTCCAAGACAGAGGCTGAACCTGCGCAATCACCGCCGGGCAGAACACGGCAAACAGAATCATCAACGCGCCCAGCGCCGCAGACACCCCGCAAATGCTTTTCACGATCTTTTTCCTCCCTCGTTATCCAATATCTTGCAGCCCAGAGGTTTTTTAGGTCTTCTTGATTATAGCACAGCTCGCAGAGAATGCCAGAGGACAAAATGCGTCTGAGCTAAGGACGGCATCATATTCCTTTTACCAGAAACATCTCCATGGGCTGCTCGTATCCGGGAACATCCACAACAAAACCGCCGCAATCCTTATATCCCATTTTCCGATAAAAATGCTGCGCTGCTTCATCCACCTGCGTAGAGGTCATCAGCATCCCATAGCCCTGTGATTTCATATCCTTTTCCCAATGCTCCATCAGCATTTTTCCATAGCCCTTTCCGCGGCGGTTCTCCTCAATCATCAGCATCGTGCAAAATGGAGCATTATCCCAAAACAGATTATATCTCAATAACCCTATCGGTTTTTGATCGTCGAATAGCACATATCCTCTTTTCTCCTTGACCTTATGCGTAAATTCCTGCTCGGGCAAATGACGATCCATCTGCTTCCAAAACGCCTAATCGCTTAATTGAACATATCGGATTTGAATCATTTTCTCACCTACGTTTCTTTCAGTCCTGCTCGAACCTCGCTTGTCGGATGACTGTGTATTGCTTTGCCGTCCGCGCTCCCTCTTCCCAAGCATTTTGATGAGAAACAATGCGCTCTCTTGAGCTAGGGGGTCTGCCCAAATGCCCCGCCAAAGGGCTTTTCGATCGCCCTTTGGAAACCCTCGGGCACGCACGCTTCGTTTTTCCTGACACACAGCTTTATGCAATTTCCTATTCGGCAAGAAAACGCCAGAGACTTTCGCCTCCGGTCAGAGCGCTCACCGCAAGACAGCTCACTGCGCCGACCAGCTTTCCGGCCCGAATCATCGAGCTCGGACACGAGCAATGGTCATGAGGGGCAACGGTTTTTACACAAAACGGTATCAATATATTCAATAAGCGGCTTTCTGTTCACTTTGTCCGTGTTGTTAATATACCACTCAAATGCATTTTTCAATCCTTCATCCAACGGCTTTACATCACTCATGAGTTTGTACTGTGCGGATACATCCAAGTAATACTCATAATCGTAGAAGCTGAAATATTTCCTCTGTTCAACATCTTCATAAACATTTGTAAATACGGCCTGTTTCCCCGCAGCGCAATAGCAAAGCTCCACCCAACGGCGAATAGAAATTGCCTCTTTATTTCCGACATTAAAGATATGCTGCGACGGTTTAACTGCCAGCAGGACGTCCATAAACCTGCATAAATCATGAACATGGAAGAATTGCAGCTTCATCTGACCGTCCTTGGGCAAATAAAACGGTCTGTCAGCCAATGCACAATCGAAAACAAAGGCTTCTCGATATACATTGTTCATTTCACCATACAAATATGGTGGTCTGAGAATATATGCATGGGGATTTCTTTTCAGCAATGCGCGTTCCGCTTCGATTTTGTTCGTTCCGTAGCTTCCCCAGTATTGATTCACACCTAAAGCGATATCTTCTTTAAACGGCCGCGGCGCATACTCTGGATATACGGCGCTTGAGCTAATCAGAATATAATCTCCATAATCGCCCAGAGCATCAAGCAGCAGCTCTACATCGGTTGAAGTATATGCCGTATCTATCACCGTATCAAACCGATCACGACGAAGGCTTTCTCCGAGATGATGCCTGTCAGCTTCAATGAGCGCTACACCTTTTGACTGCTCTCTGCTATTGCGATTGAGTACATACACATCGCAGCCTTGAGCAACGTAATACTCGGCGATATAACGACTGACGAAAACCGTACCGCCTGTCACCAATACCTTCTTCATCTTTGCCCTCCCCGTAAAAATCAGCTTCGTATGCTCATGATATCACAGCCTATAGAAAAATGCCAGAGGTTATCACCTCTGGCATAATTTACCCTACTGCATCCAGCATATTCTCAATAAATATCCC
>CAZACG010000072.1:0-6847 GCA_964483645.1 uncultured Oscillospiraceae bacterium
TATTGCCGCAATGCCTGCAAGTATAGAATGTTTGTTCCATGCATTTCCCTCCTACATCGTCAAGTATGTCCTGCCGACGATTAATAATGCGCTTAAACAGGGACATAATAGCGCGTAGTACCTGCAAGGAGTGTAAGCGATGGAACAAAGCGGATCATACCTCAAAGGATTTGTCCCCTATGCGCTGGCTGCGTTTTTGATCAGCCTGATCGGAGGATTCTCCGCCGTGCTGGGACCGGCCTTTGTGCAGGACATGGGCATAGCCTACAATAATACGACATGGACGGCGCTGGCACAGGCTATGTCCACAGCTGCCTGCGCGCCGATTCTTGGCAAGCTGGGCGATATGCTTGGGCGGCGCTTTACGCTGCTGGCGGGCATCCTTGTCTTCACGCTGGGCAATGTGCTGGCCGCGCTTGCGCCCTCCCTGACTGTGATGCTGATCGCCCGGTTTATCGTAGGTATAGGCAGCGCGGCGGTGGCTCCCGTGGTGCTTTCCTACATCGTAACGGATTTCCCGCCCCATGCCGTAACCAAGGGGTTTTCCATGTATATGCTCATTTCCAGCGCATCGGTGGTCTTTGGTCCGGCGCTCAGCGGCATGATCATCAGCGTCTGTGGCTGGCGTGCGATGGTCTGGGCGTGTGTGGGCATCTGTGCAGGAGTGTTTGTCCTCTGCGCGCTGCTCAAGGATCCCAATACGCCGCCGCGCAAAGCGCCGGAGCATTTTGATGCGGCAGGCGCGGTGTTCGTGCTGATTTTTTTCAGTTTGGCGCTGTGCGTTCCTTCCTTTGGACAGAATTTTGGCTGGAGCTCCGCGGCTTTTCTGGGCGTGCTGATGGCAGCGACTGTTGCCCTGATCGGGCTTGTGCTGGCTGAACGCAGCGCCATTGAGCCGATTCTGCCCGGAAGCTTCATACTGCGGCGCACCTTTATGCTCAGCGTGCTGGCGATGCTCCTCACGCAGGGACTGATGCAGGCTAACATGACGAATACGATTGTTTTCGTCAGTTATACGCAGCCGGGCAACGATGTGATCTCGGCCTACGCCATTTCGGTCATGTATCTGGGGATGTCGCTGGGCGCGCTGTTTCTTGGGCCGTTGGCAGACCGATTTGAGCCGCGCGCGGTGCTCTCCGGCTCGCTGTTTCTGACCGGAATCAGCTGCGCATTGCTTTTGCTTTTTACCGAACAGGCTTCCGTCCTGCTATTGATGGCGGCTTTGGGATTATTGGGGTTTGGCCTTGGCGGTAACGGCACGATCTTCATGAAAGTTGCGCTGAGCGATTTGCCCGGCAATCAGACGGGCGCAGCCACCGGCACCTACGGTTTGTTTCGCGATCTTGCGGCGCCCTTTGGCGTGGCGGTTCTCGTGCCGCTGTTCACCAATCAAATCACGGGTTATATCGAGTGGGGCGCGGCAGAGACGAGCGCCGCCGTGCAGGCGATGCATTCGCTGTCGATCATTGAAATGCTTTGCGTGGCAGCAGGTATCGTCGTCGTGCTGATGCTGCCCCGCATTCATCAGGAGAGGAGAATGGAACATGAGACTGAAGGATAAGGTGATTCTTGTCACCGCTTCGACCCGAGGAATAGGTCTGGCCATTGCAAAGGCGTGCGCTGCGGAGGGCGGTATGGTGTATATGGCTGCGCGCGATCTGAATCGGGCGCAGGCTATCGCCGACCGGCTTAACGCCGAAGGCAATTGCGTGCATTGCGTCTACAATGACGCCACCAAGCCGGAAACCTTTACGTCCATGGTGGAAGAAACCGTGCGACAAGCCGGACGCATAGACGTACTGGTGAACAATTTCGGTGCTTCTGATCCGACCCGAGATCTGGATTTTGCGTGTACTGATCCGGAAACGTTCATGAACACTGTGCAGCTCAATTTGCGCAGCGTATACATGGCCGGTCAGGCGGCGGTCAGGCACATGGCTAAGCAGGGCGGTGGAAGCATCGTCAATATTTCTTCTGTGGGCGGTTCGGTGCCGGACATCTCGCAGATCGCCTATGGCACAAGCAAGGCGGCGATCAACGCCTTGACGAAGCTCATCGCCGTGCATGAAGCGAAGCACATGATTCGCTGCAACGCCGTTCTTCCCGGTATGACGGCCACCGAAGCCGTAGAGAAGCATCTGAGCGAGGACTTCCGCGCATTGTTTCTCCGACATATTCCGCTTAATCGGATGGGGCTGACGGAGGAAATTGCACAGGCAGTCGTGTATTTTGCCGGCGATGAATCCGCGTATACGACCGGACAAATCCTCAGCGTATCCGGCGGCTTTGGTCTGGCTACGCCGCTTTACGGGGATTTGGCGAATCAAGACATGCGCCGGTGATCGGTTTGCCGTATGGGTAATTGCGCAGAGCTGCGTGCAGCGAGCGCAGAATAGCTTCATGCTGCAAGCTGCTTCGGAAGGGGAAGCGCGCACGACGCGCTTTCTTGCGCAGGGAAAAATGGAACATAAGAAAAGGAGCCATTTCTCGCATTTTCAGTGCATGTTTATGCATCAGGAACCGAAGGCCGACCTGAAACATACGATGCAGAAGGAAAAAACGCTCGCAGATGCAGGGCGGGATGATCGAAATTGCCTTTGCTTTTTCGGCAAAAATAGCACTTTTTGCCGCTATGTTTGAAATACTCTTGACTTTGCATATGGGCTTCATTAAAATAAAGCTGTTTACTGTTCACAAAGAATAACTATGAATCGGAGGGCTTCCGAAATGGGCATCAAGGTTTCTAAGTTTGGCGGAAGTTCGCTCGCTGACGCAGCTCAGTTTATGAAGGTCAAGGAGATTCTCTTTGCCGATCCGGACAGGCGCATTGTTGTTCCGAGCGCGCCGGGCAAGCGCAGCGCTGTAGATATTAAAGTGACGGATATGTTCTACGAGTGCAACCGCCTTGCGAGCGGAGGCAAGGACATTTCCGAAGCCTTTTCAAAAATTGTCGATCGTTACCATGGCATCGCCGAGGCGCTCGGCCTGACGCTTGACCTTGACGAGCATCTTGAAGAGGTTTCCCGCAATATCAAGCTCGGCGCGGGCGCGGATTATGCTGCCAGCCGAGGCGAATACCTCAACGGCATCCTGCTGGCCGACTACCTTGGCTGGGATTTTGTCGATCCGCAGCAGGGAATCTTCTTTGACGAGGAAGGCCGCCTTGACAGTGACAGAACGCAGGAAAAGCTCAGCGAACTGCTGGCGGGTCATGCGCATTCCGTTGTGCCGGGCTTTTACGGCTGCGATACGCATGGCAATGTGAAAACCTTCTCCCGAGGCGGCAGCGATATCACCGGCGCGATTGTCGCGCGCGCTGTGAATGCGGATATGTATGAAAACTGGACGGACGTTTCCGGCTGCCTGATGGCGGATCCGCGCATTGTGCGCAATCCGGAGCCGATTCGCTATATCACCTACCGTGAGCTGCGTGAGCTGTCCTACATGGGCGCGTCCGTGCTGCATGAGGATGCGATCTTCCCGGTGCGTATCGCGGGCATTCCCACCAATATCCGCAACACCAATGAGCCGGAAGCACCGGGTACCGTTATCTGCTATGAGGCGGAGGATTATGACAGCGAGTATGCGATTACGGGCATTGCTGGACACAAGGATTTCGCAATCATCAACGTGGAGAAGGCGATGATGAACGCAGAGCTTGGCTTTGGACGCCGCGTGCTTCAGGCTCTGGAGGAAGAAAGCGTCTCCTTTGAGCATATGCCCAGCGGCATAGATACCATGTGCGTTGTGGTACACGAGGACGCGATTGTCGGCAAGAAGGAGCGCCTGATTAAGCGCATTCATGAGCTGTGCGCGCCGGATTCCGTGGAGATTCATTCCGGCCTTGCGCTGATTGCAACCGTGGGACGTGGTATGGTTCGTTCCAAGGGCATCTCCGCCAAGCTCTTTAACGCGCTGATGAAGGCGGGCGTCAATGTTCGATTGATTGATCAGGGCTCCAGCGAGCTGAATATCATCGTCGGCGTGGATAATCTCGATTTTGAGGTTGCCGTCCGTGCAATCTATCGCGCGTTCGTGACGGCCGAGCCACGGTGGTAAGCGACGTGCCGAAAACCTGAATACAACAAAAAGGTCTGCGAGGCTTTTGCTTCGCAGACCTTTTGACTATTTCTTGAGGGTATTGTTTCTTCGCGCAGGCTTTTTTCCCACCGCGCGTGCGGCGGCTTTGTCGCTTCGACCTTCGCGCTGAGCGCGGCGCTCTTCTCGCGCTTTCTTTTCACGGCGAATCTGTGCGTATTCGGCTGCGCTCTTGACACCCTCCGGCGGAACAAGGCAGTTTCGCCCTGTGCCGATGAGATCCTCTCGGTGCGCCTTGCGCAGCGCCTCACGCACGAGTGGGAAATTCTGCGGGCGTTTGAATTGCAACAGCGCGCGCTGCATGGCTTTTTCCTGCGGCGAGCGTGGAATGTAGACGCTCTTGCCTGTGCGGGGATCGAAGCTCGTATAGAACATACAGGTGGACAGCGTGCCGGGCGTAGGATAAAAATCCTGAACCTGCTCGGGCTGATGATTGATATCGCGAAGATATTCCGCCAGCTCAATGGCGGCTTCAAGATCGCTGCCCGGATGGCTGGAAATCAGGTAGGGAACAAGATACTGTTCCTTGCCCAGCTGCCGATTGATCTTTTCGTATTTGGTGCAAAATGCGTCATAGACGTCCCGACCGGGCTTGCCCATAACGGCGAGCACCTTCGGACTGACATGCTCGGGGGCAACCTTGAGCTGACCGCTGACGTGCTGCTGACAGAGCTCGCGAAGGAAGGCGTCCGATTTGTCCGCCATGATGTAATCATAGCGCAGGCCGGAACGCACGAAAACCTTTTTAACCTTGGGCAGCTCGCGAAGCTCGCGCAGCAGCTTGATGTAGTCCGTATGATCGACGGTCATGTTCGGGCAGGGCTTAGGAAAGAGGCATTGACGGGCGGCGCAGGTTCCCGATCTGAGCTGCTTTTCACAGGAGGCGTGACGGAAGTTGGCCGTCGGGCCGCCGACGTCGTGGATGTAGCCCTTGAAGCCGGGCAGCTTTGTGATGGACTTGGCTTCCTCAATGACCGATTCATGGCTGCGCGTGGTGACGATGCGTCCCTGAAGGAACGTGATCGCACAGAAGGAACAGGAACCGAAGCAGCCGCGCGTATGCGCGAGGGAGAATTGCACCTCCTCAATGGCAGGGACGCCGCCGAGCGCGTCGTAATCCGGATGCCATGTGCGCTGATAGGGGAGCGCATAGGTTCGATCCAGCTCCTCGCGCGTAAGCGGCATGTCCGGGATCGTCTGCACGACATACTGTTCGCCATGACGCTGGCTGATGCTGTGTCCTCGGATGGGATCTGCTTCGTTGTACTGAACAAGAAACGCTTCGCCGTATTTCTTCTTACTGGATACGCATTCCTCGTAGGAGGGGATCACCAGGCTGCCGCGTGCGGGCGTCGGAGCGAGATAGCAGACGCCGCGCATCTTTGCGCATTCCCAAGCGGGCGCGCCGCGGCTCATCCAGTCTGCTGTGACGAGAATAGAGCGTTCGCCCATGCCGAACATCAGCAGATCCGCGCCGCTGTCCACCAATATGCTCGGGCGAACGGCGTCGTCCCAATAATCATAATGTGCAAAATGGCGAAGCGAGGCTTCCACGCCGCCGATGGCGATGGGAATATCGCCAAATGCCTCGCGGATGAGCCTGCAATATACGATCACGGCACGGTCCGGCCGCCGAGAAGCTTTGCCGCCCGGGGTATAGACATCGGAGGAACGCCGCTTTTTGGCGGCGGTGTAGTGATTAACCATGCTGTCAATCACGCCGGAGGAAACGAGAAATCCGTAGTTTGGGCGACCCAGACGTTTGATATCGTTAACGTTTTTCCATCCGGGCTGCGCGATGACGGCAACGCGATAGCCGGCTGCCTCGAGCGTTCGGCAAATGATCGCCGCACCAAAGGACGGATGATCGACATAAGCATCGCCGCTGACGTAGATAAAATCAGGCGAATCCCAGCCACGCTCGCGCATATCGGCAAGCGTAGTGGGCGGAAATAGAAGGCGATTGGCCATAGTACACTCCTGGATATAAAGCTTTAATTGTATGCGTAAGGGTTTTCTTTATGCAAAGCGAAGACGAATGAGACGCCGGCAACCGCAGGGAACGACATGCGTCGCGAGGAGGAGCGCTTTCCGAGGCGGCGGCTCAACGATTCTCCCAAATCAGAAAAGAGGGGGGCTTCGGCCTGCAAAATCAAGCATTGACGAGAAATAGGTCAAGCCTATGCTCACTATATCATATTTTCACTCAAAAAGAAAGTGACATCCGTCCCCAAACTGCGGTATAATGAGAGACGAAAAGGCCGAAGGGAGGATGCGTATGCAGCTGGGAATTTCAACGGCGGCCTTTTATGGCCTTTGGGAGACGGAGGAGGCTGCGCAGCGCATCAGCGCTTTGCCGCTTGAATGCTGCGAGGTTTTTTTGCAGACGCGTAGCGAATACGAAAGAGAATTCGCACACGAGACGCGAATACGACTGGGAAACGTCCGATGTACGAGCATGCATCCGCTGGGCTTTCAATATGAAAACCAGATCAACGCGCGCTCTGCGAGGCAGAGAAGGGATGCCTTTGAGCTGTTTCTGCGCGCGCTGGATGCGGGCGCGGAATTGGGCGCAGGCGCCTATGTGTATCACGGCAGGGCGACGCAGCAGATTAAGCAGCCGACGTGGAATGCCGAAGCGAACGCCGAGGCGATAGCGCCCATGTGCGAGGCGGCGAAGCAGCGCGGCATGGTGATCGGCTGGGAAAATGTGTTTTATTGCCAGTTGACGGAGCCTTCGCGCGTGCTG
>CAZACG010000073.1:0-6816 GCA_964483645.1 uncultured Oscillospiraceae bacterium
AAAACCGCAACTCGCGTTCTTCTTGATTCTGTATCGTTTTCAAGGATCATTGTCGACCTCGTTCAAGGTTGCCTTTGAACTGGCGACTTGATGTATTATACGCTTCGTGTCCGTTTTTGTCAACACCTTTTTTGAACTTTTTTGAAACTTTTTTCAATTCTGTTTCTATTTAGAGCACTTTACTGCCATTTGCTCTCATCTTGAATCTGCATTCAAGTTTTTCCGCAGCCCTGCGGCACATCAGCATTCGATCAAGAAATATCTCAAAATAATCCATTACCGAGCAGATTGAATCGTCAAGCTTCACATCCAGTGTAATCGTTTTCGTCTGCTGTTCCACTTGAAGCTCAGAACACGTCACTGCATAGTTCACACGATCATGGATGTCGAATTTCGTCCGCTCCTTTCCTCGTACGCGATTTCTGCGCACATCTGTTTTATCTGCCATGATCAGCGCAGCGGAGACCTCGTCCACAGCAGTTCCCGTTTTCTCATCATGATTGCCAATTGCAGCCATGACAATTGCTATCTCGTCAAAATCCATGTCCAGATCACGAAGGATCGTCATCGCCATCATCGCGCCATTGTGTGCATGATCCGTTCGATTGACGCAGTTTCCCATATCATGCATGTAGCCGGCAATGCGCGCAAGCTCAATCCGCCTCGGCGAATGCCCCAGCGCAAGCAGAATGCGCGCCGCTGTATCGGACACCTTCATCGCATGATCCAACGAATGCTCCGTAAAGCCCAGCACGCCAAGGTTCTCGTTTCCCTTTTCAATATATGTTTTGATTTCCTCGCTTTTGCGGATATCCTTAAACGTTACCATACTATCCCCCATTTCCGCTTTTTACGCTCTATTCTGTCGATTGAACGTTACCGTAATCGTTGTTCCTCGTCCAAGCTCGCTATCTACACTGATCGCAGCATCATGCTGAACCGCAATATGCTTGACAATCGCCAAGCCAAGTCCCGTTCCGCCGGTCGCCTTCGATCTGCTCTTATCCACTCGATAGAATCGCTCAAAGATATGTTCCTGATTCTCCTTAGAAATTCCAATGCCCGTATCTTGAACACGCACAACGACATGATCCTTGATCGGATAGACCTCAAGGCGCGCACTCCCCCCGCGAACATTATAACGGATTGCATTATCCAGCAGGTTGAAAACCAATTCCTCCATCATTCTTCTGTCCGCAGTCACAAGGGCCTGCTTCGCATCCATCTGAAGCGTTACGCCCATTCGCTGCGCTTGGATATCCAGCTGTTCTATCGTAGAGGCAGCAATCGCCGCAAGATCGACGCTTTCCACGCTGAGCTCCTGCACAGGCGAATCCATCCTAGATAGCTTGATGATATCCTCGATCAGCGTTAAAAGACGATTCGCACTTTTACGGATTTCATGTGCAAAGCGCCCAACCTGCTCTCCGCGCGCCATGCCGCTCTCAATCAGCTCCGCATATCCGGAAATGGAGGTTAAAGGCGTCTTGAGCTCATGCGATACATTGGCCGTGAATTCCACGCGCATATTCGCGCTACGCAAAATCTCCTCATGCTGTTTCTGGATCATCGTCATAAAGGGTTCCAGCTCCGGATAGCTCTCTACGCTTCCGGTCTCGCCCAAATGCTCCGTCATCCGCACTACGGGTTCAATCAGCTTCGTCGTCAGTTTTCTGGCCACCCATACGCACACACCCATCATCAGCGCCATCAGAATCAGGAGTAGCGGAATGGCGTTGATATATATACTCAGCAGATTATCCGTCTCTTCCGCCACACGCAGCACGCTACCATCCCGAAGCAGAAGCGCATAATAGAAGGTGCTCTTATCAAACGTGCTGGAATTACGCACCGCCCTTCCCTCACCGCTTTCGCGTGCCTGCTGAATTTCCGGGCGCTCCGCGTGATTCCCCATCCTATGCGTCTGCGCAAATCGGTCATAGCTCACGGTTCCGTCCGGCTCAACAATCGTAATGCGGATATCGTCGTCAATTTCCTCAAAACCGCTCAGATCCCGTTCTTCTCCCAACATTTGCCGAATTACCTGTGCATGAAATCGCAGATTATCCATCGCCTGCTCTTTGAACATGTTGTAATTCAAAAAAGCCATCAGCGCCGTCGTCAAAAGAATCGCGGCAGCAATCACATCGACAAAGTTAATCAGGATCTTCTTTTTCATAATTCGTCTCCTATCGGATCAAAGGCAAAATTCCCCCGTCCCTTGCTTGAAGGGGATCGGGGGAAATCCGTTATTGGGACGCATCCGCCATATAGCCCACATTGCGAATGGTCTTAATCAACGCGCCGCCCTCGCCAAGCTTCTGGCGAAGCGTACGCACATGGACATCAATGGTGCGAGATTCTCCCTCAAAGCTCGAATCCCATACGCGTTCCATGATCACATCCCGAGAAATGACAATACCATGGTTCTTCATCAGAAGACGCAGCAGTTCAAACTCTTTATAGGTCAGCTCCACAGGCTTTCCATTCACCAAAACAAGGCGCTTTTCAGCATCCAATGTCACGCTGCCGCAAGTCAGCACATTTTCACGCTCACCGCCCGAGCGACGAAGCAGCGCCTTGACGCGCGCAATCATTTCCATGACGCCGAACGGTTTGGTGATATAATCATCCGCGCCGCCATCCAGTCCTTTGACCTTGTCAATCTCCGTGGTCTTCGCCGTCACGAGGATCACAGGGATACGCTGTGTATCGGGCTTTGAGCGCAGACGCTTGAGCACGCTCAGACCATCCTCGTCAGGAAGCATGATATCCAACAGCACCAGCTCCGGCAGACGTTCGGAAAGCGCGCGATAAAACTCCTTCGCCGTCTCAAATCCAGCAGCCTGATAGCCGCTGTTTTTGAGTGCAAAAAGCTCAATCTCCTGAATATTCCGATCATCTTCGACGATATAAATCATGCCAAATCCTCCGGATTACTGCGGCAGACGATACTTCTTCTCGTATTCGAGCTCTTTACGATCAAACTCATCCTGATCCTTCTGCTTCATGTTCAGCAGATACTCATGCGTATCGTACTCATCCTTCGGCACCTGAATCTGATAGATGGCGATATTGGAGCAATGGTCGGATACGCGTTCAAAGTTGGTCGTAATATCCGTAAGCACAAAGCCCAGCTCAATGGTACACTGACCGTTCGTCAGGCGCTCAATGTGGCGGGACTTAATGCTCGCGTTGATCTCGTCCACACAGGCCTCCAGCGGCTCAACCGTCTTCGCCATCGCAATATCTCCCTCAAGGAAGCTGCCAATGGAGCGGGATACAATGTCGCGCACGGCCTGCGCAAAGACATGCAGCTCTGCCGCTGCGGCGTCGGAGAAAGCAAGCTGCTTCTCGCGAAGCTCCCTGGCAGAATCGAGCAGGTTCACCGCGTGATCGGAAATACGTTCAAAGTCGCTGATGGAATGCAAAAGCGTGGATACGGTATGACCATCCGCGCGAGAAAGCTTGGCGCGCGAGAGTTTGACCATATAGGTACCCAGATTGTCCTCATAATGGTCAATCTTGGTTTCCAAGGCTTCAATGCGTCCGGCCTTTTCCTCAGTATACTCCTCGCCGTCCAGCAAGTCAATGGCGGCAAAGATCGCTTCGCGCGTCAGCTCTGCCATGCGGCCCGCCACAACGCGGCACTGTTCAACCGCCAGCGCAGGCGTGGACAGAAAGCGCTCGTCCAGCAGCTGGAAGTCGTCAATGCGCTCGGTTTTTTCGTCGTCGGGAATGGAGAGCGTCGCCAGCTTTTCCAGCACCTTGGCAAAGGGCAGCCAGCAGACGGTCGCAATGATGTTAAATCCGGTATGGATCACGGCGATACCGGCAGCATTGGCCGTATCGTCCAGAAAGGCGAACGGGAAAACCGCATTGATCGCGTAGAATACGATCATAAAGGCTACCGTACCGATGAGGTTAAAATACAGGTGAATCAGCGCGGCACGGCGCGCATTCTTGTTCGCGCCGATAGCGGAAAGGATCGCCGTCACACAGGTGCCTATATTCTGACCCATGATGATGGGCAGCGCGGCGGAATACCGGACGGCGCCGGTCACGCAAAGCGCCTGAAGAATACCTACGGACGCAGACGAGGACTGAATGACCGCCGTCAGCACAAGACCCGCAATCATGCCCAGAATCGGGTTAGTGAACATCAGCAGGATATTGGTGAATTCCGGCACATCCGCCAGCGGCTTGACAGCGGCGCTCATCATATCCATGCCCGTCATCAGAACGGTAAAGCCCACAAGGATGGTGCCGATATTATGCTTTTTCTCCGACTTGGTAAACATGATAAAGATCACGCCCACCACCGCCAGAATCGGCGTAAAGGACGAGGGCTTGCACATCTGAACAAGGAAGTTGGAACCCTCAATGCCCGACAGCGACAGAATCCAGCTGGTAATCGTGGTGCCGATGTTGGCGCCCATGATCACGCCGGCCGCTTGAGACAGACGCATGATGCCGGAGTTGACAAAGCCGACCACCATAACCGTCGTCGCGGAAGAGGACTGGATCACAGCCGTCACGGCTGCACCCAGCAGCACGCCCTTCATGGTGTTGCTGGTGAGCTTTTCCAAAATGGTTTCCAGTTTACCGCCGGAAGCACGGGAAAGGCCTTCGCCCATCACATGCATGCCGTAGAGGAACAGCGCAAGACCGCATACCATATCAAGCAGACCAAAGATATCCATATGTGCGTTCATCCTTTACGTTTTATTCTCGAAGTATCGGATCGCGTCCCTTCTGAAGTCTCCTTCTAATGAAAACACGCAATCTACGACGCATTCTAGCAAATCTCTGTAAAGTCATCCGCAACGCAATGTAAAATTCATGTTAAATCTCGTCTGCACAGCGCATTTTTTCGCGTTCACAGTCCTCTGTTTTCCGCTCTCCCCTCGCCCGAACCGTTTATCCGTCGATGTGTTCCCCTGTTATCGCATAGACAGCCCACTCGGCAATATTGGTTGCGTGATCGCCGATACGCTCAAAGTATTTAGCCGCCATCAGCAGATCCGTCGCCTGCTCTCCGCTTTCCGGGTTGTTGCGAATGGCTTCAATCAGCTCATTTTTCACCATATCAAACAGTTTATCCACCGCGTCATCCTGCGCAATGGCTTCTCGCGCCTTGTCAAGATCACGCTCCACAAACGCTTCAAGACTCTTGATGAGCATAACGCTCGTCTGCGTCGCCATTTCGCGCAGATGCTCGTTGCTCATTCGTGGAAGCTTCTCCAGCATCAATTCAATCTCGGAAATGTCCGCCGCATGATCGCCGATACGCTCCATGTCTGTGATAACCTTCAGCGCAGAGGATACCGTCCGCAAATCACCGGCCACGGGCTGCTGAGAGAGCAACAGCTTCATGCACAGCGACTCCACCAACCTCTCCTGCTGATCAATCTCCTCATCAAAGGCTATGGTTTCGCGCGCCTTCCGATCGTCACGTTCAACCAGTGCGCTCACGGCATTTGCAATCGCCGTGCGGATCATTTCTCCCATTCGAATGAGCTCTGCGTTCAGCCTTTCCAGCTGTTTATTATATTGATCGCGCATCTTCATCAACCAAACCTTCCCGTAATGTAATCCTCCGTCCGCTTATCTCGCGGCATGGAGAAGATTTTTTCCGTTTCTCCGCTCTCGATAATCTCGCCCAGCAGGAAGAATACCGTCTGATCAGATATGCGCGTAGCCTGCTGCATGTTATGCGTCACGATGATGATCGTATAATCCCGCTTGAGCTCCAGCGCCAAATCCTCAATTCTCGAGGTGGAAATCGGATCAAGCGCACTCGTCGGTTCATCCATCAAAATGACCTCCGGCTTGACTGCCAGCGCTCTTGCGATGCACAGACGCTGCTGCTGTCCGCCCGACAGCCCGAGCGCGCTCTTTTTGAGCCTGTCCTTGACCTCATCCCAGATTGCCGCGTCGCGAAGGCTCTTTTCCACAATCCAGTCAAGCTCAGCCTTCCGCTTGACGCCATGTGTCCTAGGGCCATAAGCGATATTGTCATAGACGCTCATCGGGAACGGATTCGGCTTTTGGAACACCATGCCCACGCGCCTGCGCAGCGTGCTCACATCCATGCCGCCATAGATGTTCTCTCCGTCCAGACGAATATCACCCTCGATACGACAGCCCTCGACCAGATCGTTCATGCGGTTCAAGCTTTTGAGGAAGGTTGACTTACCGCAGCCGGAAGGCCCGATCAACGCCGTGATTTCGTTGGCGGGAATACTCAGGCTCACATTTTTGAGCGCATGAAATGCGCCATAGTACAAATCCATATTCTTGATTGTCAGTTTGCTTGCATGCATGCGCGCTTAACCGCCTTTCGTAAGCTTGCCCGCGATCTTGCCGGAGCACAAATTGATGATCAGCACCAGCGCCAGCAGCACGACGCCGGTCGCATAAGCCTGCTCGGTGTACAAACCCTCGGAGGCCTGCTTATACATATGTACGGCGAGCGTAATGCCCGAATCCGTCAGTCCCGCGATTTGGGCAACCGTGCCCGAGGTATACATCAGCGCCGCCGTCTCTCCGACAATGCGCCCAATGGCCAGAATGACGCCCGATAAAATGCCCGGCATGGCCGTGGGCAATACGATGGAAAACACCGTGCGCAGTCGCCCTGCGCCCAGGCCAAAGCTGCCCTCCCGATACATATCCGGCACAGAAAGGAGCGCCTCCTCCGTCGTGCGCATGATCAGCGGCAGAATCATGATTGAAATCGTCAGAATGCCGGAGAGCATGGAGTAGCCAAGCTTCAGCACGCCATTGAAAAACAGCATGCCGAACAGGCCGTAC
>CAZACG010000074.1:0-6726 GCA_964483645.1 uncultured Oscillospiraceae bacterium
CCCATCGAGCCCTTTACGCCGATATAGCGCGTCTCAAGCCCCTCCCGATCCAACACGACGATATCGGCTCGAGCGGCGATCAGCTTTCCCTCCGGCTTAGGAAAGTCATCCGACAAAATAATTTCGTAGACATACTGCGCCTCGCCCTCTTCACAAACAAAGCGCATGAAGTTCAAGGGCGGCACAAGCTCCTGCGGAGCAATCAGTCTGAACACAAAATCTCCGATTCTGAAAAGCCGATTCATGCGCATGCTTCCTTTCCCAAGGGCTTCTCCTTCGCGCGTTTTGCAGTTTTCCTTACTGCCACTCGTACTGATACTCGTTGATTCTGGCGTCCTCATACCAAGAAGGACCCGCCAGCCAGTTGATAGGCTCTGTATAGCCCAAAGCTTCCATCAGCGCGATGCCTTCGCTGCGAAGCACCTTGCGCGCCCTCTCCATGGCGTTCTGGTCAAGGGGATTCAGCGTATCCGCCGCCACTGAAAACAGCGCGGCAACCTCTTCCATCGTCTCGCCAAATGCGTCCGTCATCTGCTTCTGCGTCCGGTCAAGCTCCATGGACTGCGCATAGGCGAGAATCTGACGCGCAGAGCCCAGATAGCGCGCGGTCGTAAAGCCCGTTTCCTCCAGCCATGCGCAGTAGCGCTTGCTGACATAGGGCAACTCCTGCGCATGGATGCCGAAGACCTCCCGCAGAACCTGCTGACGGTTCGCCTGATGGGTAAAGGTGAAATTCCATCCGCCCAGCGCGGACATATACGGCCCTGTGAGCACATAGGAACCGATATTCTCCGGCTGCACCTTGAGCGCAACGCCTGCCAAGGAAAGCACATCGGAAAGCCCAAAGCTGGTGACCAGCAGCTGCTCGGGATCCTGCATCACCTTGAGAATCTCCATCACGAGTGCAGGATTGTCCCGAATCTTGGCAAATATCGCCAGCATAAGCTCGCGGTGCCGACCCGTTCTTCCGATATCGCTGCCGTTTCGCGTCGCGTTTGTTCTGGCGCGCAGATAGTCCATGATGCCCACGCCGTCCAGATGCTGCCAGCCCATAACATACTTGCGTCCACTGTGGCCGGAATACGCCATATCCATGTTGAATTCAACGCCTCCAATGGCGTCGCCCAACGCGATCATGGTATTCATATCCACGGCGCAATACTGGCTGACCTCAACGCCGCCCAGCAGCCAGCTTGCCGTAGCGCAGGCGCGTTCAAGTCCTTCCTCCAGCGTATCGCCGCAGTTGACCGCGCCGTTGAGCTTGTATATGCCGCGCACGCCCGGCACATAGGTCAGAGAATCTCGCGGCAGAGAAATCAGATCTACGGAGCCATCCGTCTTATCCATCACAATCACGAGCATCGCATCCGCATGACATCGCAGAAGCTCGGTCTTGCGATAGCTACCCAAATAGCCCTTCCTGCCAAAGTCGATGCCCGCAAGCAGAATATTGAGGTATTCATGCTCGGTTTCAACATATTCGATTTCCTGCGGATTGATAAGCGGATTGCTTTCCTGCGCCCTTGCAGGATATGCGCACAGCACAAACGCAAGCGACAGCAAAAGAATCGACCTTATGCCGCGTCGCAGGTTCAGCCCGATCAGCATCTGATGTCCTTTCTTCCCCGAAAACGAGGACGCTCCTGTTTTTCATATTTGGATTAGTATAGCATATGCCATCCGCTTCTGTCCATATCGGCGCTCGCACATTTTCCCCGCTCTCCTTCGGCTCAATCGCCAAAAGGAGCTGTCAAGCACATGCTGAACATTTCACAAAGCATTTTTTGAAGAATCATAACTCTGTCCCAACGTCTCGTCAAAGAGCTTTTCGGGCGCCCTATGAAAACCTTTGGGCGCAGATTCTTCGTTTTGCTTGAAATGTCCGGCTTCTCCGCTTGACAGCTCCAAGTTTTTATCGCAGTATTCTGCTTTTTTCTAAAGAACGGCTTTTACGCTTTCTATTGTCCGCCGGCACGCCATGGCCGTCATGCGATCAATCCCTTTGCAGCACCAGCATACCGCTTCTCGGACAGGAAAGCGCCGCAACGCCCGCATCCAGCTGCATATGCTTTTTCCAAACCATCTCGCCCGAAGCATCATACGCCGTCACGCTTGCGCTCAGCGCATGGGAAAGCTCAAGGATCACACGCTCATCCGGCGTAGCATTGATCATCTTGAGCACACGGCGGGATGCATCCACGCGCACCAGCTTATACCTCGCGTATACACCGATGATCTCCGTGCCGTCCTTCGCCGCACGAATCACGGGATACATGAATTGCGGCTCCTCGGCGATAAATTCGCCTTTTTGCAGGATCTCCCTATGCTCAGCGGCAAAGGCAAGCCAGAATGCGGTCATCTTTCTGTGCGCCGGAGTCAAACGATCAAGCCGCTTGGAGAATTGGATCACGCCGAACAGAACATTGAGAATCTGCAAGGCGGCGTTCTCCACCGACTCCTCGTCGTTCCATGTCAGCATGTCGGAATGGCACGCCGTATCGCCCGAAAGCAGGCGAAGATCCACAACGCCGACGCGGTTGGTCGCAATATCACTCGGACAGTCCGACACACGGAACATATTGCCGAATTTGCGCATCGTCGGGCCGATGTACCTCTGTCTGAACTCGATGAGCACCTCGGGCTTGATCTCCCGCACGCGGCGCATCACGTCCATCATCAGGCGCTCCGCCGCATCCTGCACGCAGATATAATCCATCTGCGGCGCAATCGGGATCTCCTGACGCAGCTCAAACTGATCAATGAAATCCAGCTTCAGTCCGTCGATATCCCATTTGCGCACCGCGTCGCAGTATTGCTCAATCAAAAACTCGCGCACGTCGGGATAGCGCGGATCCAGCACGCCGCATTTGTTGCGCTCCACCCGATAAAGCAGCTTATCCTTAAAACGATCCCAGTTCTTGGCATAATAGCCGATGAAGGGGACGGAATACCACATCACATACTTCATGCCCAGTGCGTGGACGCGCGCGACATGCTCGCGCATATTCGGGAATTTCTTCTCGCAGATTTCCCAATCGCCCGTATAAGCATAGCCGCCGTTGGTGTTATTCTCGGTATGCCAGCCGTCGTCCACAATGATGCTGTGCATGCCCAGCGCCTTCGCCTTCTCGCACTCGGCCTCAAGCAGCCGATCGTCAATCGCCTGATGGAAGTTATACCACGAGGAATATACCGGAAGACGCGCCGTATCCGGCACAGGCATAGGCGTAAAATCAAGCACATTCTCCCACCATGCACGCACATCGTCCAGCACCCTGTAATACGGCAGTTTTCGATAGTCCGCGCGTACGATCATGTGCTCGCTGTCCGCGCCCGCGAACTGCGCAAGGCCGAAGGTGATTTCTCCGCTGATCGTATCGTCGCTGTCCTCCACGCCAAAGAGCACGCTGGTCGCCTTCTTGACCTCGCTGGTCGCAAAGGTAAACGTGTTCTCGTCGCTGGCGTTAAAGAGTAGGGCAAGCGGCGCAGAGGCCGTCATCTTCGATTCGATCTTCAGCCGCCAGTTTGCATCCAGCACACGCCGATTTCGGCTGTTGGGATGCCACATGTACATGACATCAAGATTCGGAATCGACCAATGCATGGAGATCTTGGGATCGCCGTCGCAAACCAGCGCAGGATCCCATTGAAAGAAGAAATCGTATTCGTACACATCTGCTTCCACGGTGCGCTTTTGCATCGTTACCGCCACGTCGATATCGGCGGACACCATCACATCCTCCAGATGCGCGATGATCTTGCTTCGAGTTTTCATGCTGAACCTCCTATCCATCCTGTTCGCACAATGCTTCCGTGATACAGTTATTATACAGCGACGCGGCTTCAAAACCAATGGACAATATTCGCGTTTTGTTTGTCCTCTTTTCTTCCCACAAATCCGCAAAGAATCAAACATAACACAAACAAGGGCAAAACTCTGTCTATATGACGTCCGCCACCAAAATGCTACACTATAAATCAGATCATCGGCTTTGATAAAAGGGGGCATGCGCATGACTTTGGGTCATACGGCAGACAACGGGCCGCGGCGGGCAAAGCAGCTCAGGCGGCGACTTCGGTTCAGGGAAAACCTGCCGCTGTTTGCGATGCTTGCGCTCCCTCTGTGCTACTACCTCGTCTTCTGTTATACGCCGATGGGCGGCTTGATCATGGCGTTTCAGAATTACCGCCTCATCGATGGCATCCGAGGCAGCGAATGGGTCGGCCTGCGCAATTTCAGTCTGATCCTCCATACGCCGAATATGTACAAGATTATTCTAAACACGTTCAGGCTTGGACTACTCAACGTCTTGATTGCCTTTCCGTTTCCCATCGTCACGGCGATTATGCTCATCGAAATCCAAAATCGGCGTCTTCGTCGCATCAGCCAAACCATTCTGTATTTGCCGCACCTCTTCTCATGGGTCATTCTCGGCGGCATGGTAATCGCCTGCTTTTCGCAAAGCGGCCCGATCAACACGCTCCTCTCCGCTTTGGGCATGGAAAAGAAGCATTTTCTCACCGATACGTTTTCATGGACGGCCATCCACATCGGCGCAGGCATCTACAAGGAGACTGGCTATGAAGCCATCATCTATCTCGCCGCGCTGACGACGATTGACCCCGTGCTCTACGAGGCCGCAAAGGTAGACGGCGCAAGCAAGCTCCAGCAGCTGCGCCATATCACGCTGCCCGGTCTTAGGCCGACGGCCATCCTGATGCTCATCATGGCCGCGGGCAAGGTGACAAGCGTAAGCTTTGATCAGACCTACATCCTGCAAAACGCTGCTGTATACAGCGTTTCCAACGTCATTTCCGTATTCAGCTTTACTTCCGGTGTGCGCCAGAGTAATTACAGCATCGCAACCGCCATGGAGCTGTTTGATTCCGTACTCAGCCTCCTGCTTGTGCTCTTTGCCAATCATCTGGCGCGCAAAACCGACGATTCACTTTTCTGAGCTCGCCCGCCATCGCCAAAGGAGGAATTTGATGAAAAAGCCGACTGAGGAGAAGGTCTTTCACTGCGTCAACACGCTGATCATCCTGCTAGCCTGCGTGCTATGCGTGCTTCCCCTGATCTATGTTCTCTTCTCTTCCCTGAACGGCGGCGCAGCGCCCGCCGACGGCAGGTCTTTCTTCCGATCCGTCCGCTGGACGACAGCCGCCTATAAGCTTCTTGCAACCGCCGAACGTCTTCACCTGCATTTGGCAAACAGCATCGTCGTCACGCTCGTTGGTTCCCTGCTGAGCCTTGCCGCTACCGTCTTATGCGCTTATCCGCTCTCCAAGCGGTATCTGTGGCTGCGCCGGAAAATCTCCTTTCTGATGACCTTCACCATGATCTTCAGCGGCGGCATGATCCCCACCTTCCTGACGGTTCGCTCTCTCGGTCTGATGAATTCCTATCTTTCGCTCTGGCTCACAGGCCTGATTAACACCTACAACATGATGCTCATGCGCTCCTTTTTTGAACGTCTTCCCCGCGAGCTTGACGAGGCTGCCAGAATCGACGGCTGCGGCGAATGGCGGCTGCTTGTGCAAATCTGCCTGCCGCTCTCCAAGGCCTGCCTTGCGAGCATCGGGCTGCTCTACGCAGTCAGCTACTGGAATATGTATCAAAAGGTCATCCTTTATATTCAGGACTCTTCCAAGCATACGCTTCCCGTATTCATCCAGCAAAACGTCTTCGAACTTCAGCAGCTCAATCTCGATTCCGTAGACGCCTCGTCCGTCGGCGCATCCGGCATTGCCGCTCAATCCGTACGCTCTGCCAGCGTGATCGTGCTGATCGTACCCATGATCATCGTCTATCCATTCGTGCAGAAGTATTTTGCCAGCGGCATCACCTTTGGTGCGCTCAAGGGCTGATTTATGGTATAATTCAAGAAGGAATTGCTCCATGCGGGCCAAAATGCCCGACTCTATGCTTGCGGAAGGGGAATCCCCGATGAAGAAAACGCTGATTGTATTGACCTGCGCGCTGCTAACGCTTCTCTCCTGTGCTGCATCCGCGCAGGACAGGACGGGCTCCATCTCTGTGATGATCTATGACCGGGGCGATATGCCGCGTTCCGAAGGCACGCTGAATGATAATCGCTGGACGGATTACATTCGCGAAAATGCGCCCGTTGAGCAGATTGAATTCATCGCCATCCCCAAGCAGGAAGCCTCGTCGACCATGAGCATGCTCTTCGCCTCCGGCTCCGCACCGGACGTGCTGCCCAACTACGAGCCTTTTCTGCCGTTCTATCAAAACGGCATGGTAATGGAAATCTCCGAGGACATGCTCGCCCAAATGCCCAACTATCGCGCGCTGCTTGACAAATACCCCATGATGCGCAAATCCGCGACGGTTGACGGAAAAATGGCATACTTTACCAAGTTTTCCAACATTATGCCCAATCACGCCATCGTCATTCGCAAGGATTGGCTGAACAATCTCGGTCTGGCGATTCCGACCACGCCCGAGGAGCTTTATGATGTCATCTATGCCTTCACCTATTGCGATCCCGACGGAAACGGCCTCCATGACACATGGGGCATCAACTTGACCACGGATGCGCAGCGCGTGCTCGCACATATGTACGGCTTTCCCAATCCGGCCAAATACGCCTTTGATGAGGAGGGAAATCTGACCTACGTCTGGGATCGGATTGAAAGCTGGCTCGCCTTCTGCAGATGTCTGGTAGAGGACCAGCTGGTTAATCCGGATTTTATCACCATGAT
>CAZACG010000075.1:0-6668 GCA_964483645.1 uncultured Oscillospiraceae bacterium
GTTTTGGAGCGCTTCAAGTGTTTCAATCAAAAGCTGCGCGCCCATGACGGAAAGTCTGTCGCTCAGCTCGCCCGCGCTTTCCCGTTCTCCGATGGGCGTTTCACGCCTTAGCAGCATGTCGCCCGTATCCATGCCGATATCCGTGAACATGGTCGTCACGCCCGTGACCACGTCGCCCTTGATGACGCTCCAGTTGATCGGCGCGCTTCCGCGATGCTTAGGCAGCAGCGAGGAATGTACGTTGATCGTGCCAAGGCGCGGAATATCCAGAATTTCCTGCGAAAGCAGCTGACCAAACGCCGCCGTCACGCACAAATCCGGCGCGCAGGCTTGAAGCATCTGCACGCCCTCGGCGCGCTTGATGCGCTCGGGCTGAAAAACCGGAATCCCCGCTTTGACAGCCAGCTCCTTCACAGGGCAGGCTGCCAGCTTATGTCCGCGTCCCTTAGGCCTGTCCGGCTGGCAGAATACGCCAACGACTTGATAGCCGTTATCCAGCAGCGCGCGCAGGGACGGCACAGCGAAATCCGGCGTACCCATAAATACGATTCTCATTCCTCGTCCCCTTCTTCGTCCTCAAAGATCTCGCGGTACATCACGTCCACATACAGCCGTCCGTCAAGATGATCCGTTTCATGCATGATGCAGCGCGCAAGAAGCTCCTCCGCTTCGATCTCATACCATTCGCCATGGCGATCCTGAAAGCGGGCGCGTACCTTCATCGGACGCTTAACCATGCCCCTTCGTCCCGGAACGGAGAGGCAGCCCTCCGGGCCGTCCTGCTCGCCCTCGGTTTCAAGGATTTCAGGGTTAATCATTTCAATCAGGCCGTCGCCGCAGTCCATCACGACCGCCCGGCGCAGCACAGCCACCTGCGGCGCGGCAAGACCCACGCCGTTTTCATGGTACATGGTCTCCGCCATATCGTCCAGCAGCTTATGCAGCTTTTCATCAAACTTCTCAACGGGACGGCTCTTCTTTCTGAGCAGCTCGTCCTCAATATACACCATCTTGCGAAGCGCCATTGATTCTCTCTCCTTATTCTCATCAGGTTCGGACAGACATAATACTCCATAATCCGTTTCATTATATCCCAAATCATCTCAAAATGGAAGGGGAAACATGCAAAAAGCGGGAATGTCCCGCTTTTATGGATTCGTTTTCAACCGCTTTCCTCTGCGCTGCGCGAAGAAGACCGTCCGTGAGGGAACATATCCAAGCCTCTCAAAGCAGGGGCCCCCGCACAGTCATTATGTAGAAGCGGAAACAGCTCACATCATGCTCCCAGGGTTTACCTGACAGATACATGCGCAGCCCTCCAGCGGCATGAGCGCAATCTCGCTCATCTTGCCCACGGCCTCCTGACAGATTGACCTGTCCACGATCTTGAGCGCAATCTGCCAGCGGCTCTTGCCCTTAATGCGCCTGACGGGACAGGGCATCAGGCGCAGAGAGACGACGTACTTCTTCAAATAGCTCCTGCGCTCCAAAAACGCTTCCATTTGCCGCATGGCTGCTTGCGCCTCACGCTGCGCATCCTCCTCACGCTCGCTTTCAAAAAGCAGACGTGCAATGAGCGTATACGGCGGGTAAAGCGCTCGTCTTCTGCGCTGCATTTCTTCCTCATAAAAGGCGCGATAGTCCTGTCGGCTCGCGCTCTCAATGACATAGCTTTGCGGGTCATAGGTCTGTAAAAACACCTCGCCCGGGCTATCCGCGCGCCCCGCACGTCCGGCCGCCTGCGTGAGCAGCTGAAAGGTTCTCTCTGCGGAGCGATAATCCGGAAGCTTGAGCATCGCGTCCGCCGCAATAATGCCAACCATGGTTACATTGGGAAAGTCAAGCCCCTTGGCGATCATCTGCGTGCCTACGAGCACGCGCGCCTCTCCCCTTCTGAAGCCGGAAAGCAGCGTTTCGTGCGCATCCTTGGTATGCGTGGTATCGTTGTCCATGCGCAGGACGGGAACTTGGGGAAAGTATTTTTTGACCTCCTCCTCCACGCGCTGCGTCCCCACGCCGAAATACTTGATATATGAGCTGCCGCACTCCGGGCAGACCGACGGCACGGCGGCCTCCTGCCCGCAGTAATGGCAGCGCAACACATTTTCGCTGCTGTGATAGGTCATGGACACGTCGCACTGCGTGCAGCCGACCGTATAGCCACAGCTTCGGCAGGAGACAAAGGTCGAGTAGCCGCGCCGGTTGACAAAGAGAATCGCCTGCTTGCCTGCGTCAAGGCAGCTCTTCAGGCCGTTGAGCAGCGCGCCGGAGAAGACGGAACGATTGCCCATTTTCAGCTCGTCCCGCATATCGACGACATGCACGGTCGGAAGCGGACGATCGTTGACGCGCCGAAGCATTTCAAGCAGCGTCAAATCTCCTCGTCCCGCCATGGCAAAGGAACGCATGCTCGGCGTAGCGCTGGCCAGTAGCAGCGTCGCCCCCTCGTTTTCGCAGCGCAGCCTGGCCATCTCCCGCGCGTCGTAGCGCGGCGTGTTATCGGCGATATAGCTCTGCTCGTGCTCCTCATCGACAATAATCAACCCCAAATTTTCAATCGGCGCAAAAATCGCCGAGCGAGCGCCAATGACCACGCGCACGCCGCCCCTGCGGATGCGCCGCCATTCGTCATAGCGCTCGCCTGCGGACAGGCGCGAATGCAGCACGGCGGCATCCTCGCCAAAGCGCGAGCGGAACCACATAACCATCTGCGGCGTCAGCGCAATCTCCGGCACAAGCACAATGGCCGTTTTGCCCAGCTTCGCAGCTCTGCGCACGGCGCGAATGAAGACCTCAGTCTTTCCGCTGCCCGTCACGCCGTAGAGCAGGAATGCACCCTTCCCATTTTCCACAGCGGGCAGGAGCCTTGAGAGCACTGCCTCCTGCTGGGCCGTCAGCTTCGGATCCTCGCTCGCCAGCCGCTCCATCGCGCCATAGGGCGAGCGCAGCTGCTCACGCGTCTCAAGACGCACAAAGCCCAGCTTGCAAAGCGCCAGCAGCGGCTGTCTGCACTCGCCAAAGCGCCGTCTCAGCTCCTCACAGGGCATTTCTCCATTCTCATTTTCCATCAGCGCGCGCAGCAGCATTTCGCGCTTGGGCGCGCGTTTCTGTGCCGCGGCCACTTGTTCGCACACGGCAGGATCAACCGTCAACACCGCGACTTCCCGGGTTCGTTCACGGATACGCTCGCCTCGCATCTGTGCGGGAAACATCAGGCGCAGCGCCTGAGAGAGCGTGCAAAACGACATCTCATGAATCTGCTTGGCCAGCGTAAGCAGTCCCGGCAGAACGGCGGGATAGTCCTCCAGTGTGTCGCTCACGCTGCGCACACGGGCCTCGGGCAGATCGCAGCTGTCCGTCAGCTCCATGACCACGCCCTCCACGCGGGGCATCCGTCCGAACGGCACGTGTACGCGCATGCCCGGGCAAAGCTCCATGCCCTGCGGCACACGATAGGTAAATACGCGATCCACCTCGCCGCTGGTGATATCCACGATGACCTGACAAAACGCCATGCGCCGTTCCTCCCGATTGATTGAAAAGTTTCTCCCATTATACAGCGTAAAAGCGCCCCGCGCAAGCTTGCAAAGCCGGGCTCGCGGAGCGCTTCAGGATTTCGGTTCACTTAAGCTTTAGGATTCCTCCATGCTCAAGCAATCCATCATGATGTTCAGATTTTCTTCAACAGGCAACGTCCCGTCGATCATGACGACCGGACAGCCCAGCTGTATGGCGTTCTCTTCCACCGTCTTGGGATCACGGCTTTGAACCTTCCTTCTAAACGCTTCCTGCCGCGCAAACATCTCCCCGCCAGGGAGCGCACGCGCGCCAAACCGCTTTTCCTCTCTTGAGCGAATCCGCCGCAGACGTTCCTCCAGCGGCGCATGAACCAAGAAGACAACGTCGATCTGCGTACGGATTTCTTCGCACCATTTCATCGTTACGCCGGAGAGGATGAACGCGGGATGTGCTTTGATATCCCAGAGCATGGCGCGCTCCGCCGCCTCCTCTGTGCGGGCATTGGAATAAGGAATATCCGACTGCTCAGGCGCAGCACATTCATGCTCTAAAGCCCACGCGCACGACGCCCTCTGTTCGGGAAAATAATAATCCTCCGTATCCATTTCAAAGCGGCCCGTGCGCTTGGCCAGCGCATGCGCGAGCGTGGATTTTCCACTTCCGTTCAGCCCCATAATCGCGATGCCGCGGATCGGCGAATCCTCTTTCTTCATGCTCAAAACCCGCTTCCTTCATTCTCTTGCGTTCCGGTGCAGACGCACCTTCCACTCGTCCATCTCTCCAAGCTTTGCTCCGATGGAGAAATACTGATACGGTCCATAAATGGCCGGGCGAACCCGGCACAGGTCGATGTGCTCCATGTCCATGTCCGCATAGGACTCGTCGATCCGGATGTTTTTGATCTCCGCAAGGAACAGATGCGCGCCGTCCAACTCGATTACCCGATCCACGCAGCATTCATAGACCCAATGGGAGGCGTCAAGCATGGGAACCTCAACCTGCTCGCCCCAGCTGTACGCATAGGGTACTTCACGCTTCGCCTTGCTTTCAGCAGACGCGCAGCCGAAGTAATCCGCCAGCCAGAGATTATCTTCCGTGATCATATTGGCGGAGAATTGACGTTCACGCAGGATATTCGTCTTTGTCTGCTTGCTCCCGCCGATGGTCATCATCAGATGCGGCGTGCTGTCAAACGAAAAGCCGAGCCATGTGATCACGCAGAAATTCGGCGTGCCGTCCTCATTTTTCGTGCCAATCGCGTACATCGGCTGGGGCGAAAACACCCAATCAGGCTTCATGCTGATCTTTTTCATGCTTTATCTCCTCTCTCTTGGTTTTTGAGCCTCTTCATTGCCATCTCTCGCGCAGCCTTCACAGCCGTGGGCAGGGGCAGCGCGTCAAGCTCGCTCGCCGTGACCCACGCGCCTCCCTCGACCTGTGCGCAGGAGTCGGCAAGCAACAAATGAATATCCATCTCCCAGATGATATGGGTAAACACATGCTTGGCATGGCCCAGCAGCACGTCGTAAGCCGCGCTTACGCCCAGCGCCTGCATATGCGCGCACAAGGCCGCCGGATCGCTCACATCCAGCGCATCCGGAAAGACATACAGACCGCCCAACAGCTTCTCCCTGCGCTTGACCACAAGCACGCGCCCCTCGCACATCGTCAGCAGCACGGAGCGCTTTTCCACGCGCTGCGCCTTTTTTGCGGGCTTATGCGGAAGCTGCTGCGCGATTCCTTTGGCAAGCCCTTGACAGCTATCCCGAACGGGGCAGATCAGACAGGACGGCTTTTTCGGCGTACACATCACCGCGCCCATCTCCATCATCGCATTGGCGAACTCGCCGGGTCTGTCCCCAGGCACAAGCGCCTGCGTCTTTTCGGTGATCATGCGGCGAACGGCAGGCGAGCCGACCTCTTCGCCGATGGCGAAGTAACGGCAGATCACGCGCTCCACATTGCCATCCACGGCAGCTGCGGGAATCCCAAAGGCAATAGAGGCGATTGCGCCCGCCGTATAGTCTCCCACACCGGGCAGCGCACGCAGCTTTTGGATATCCGCTGGAAGTCGTCCTTCGTATTCATCCCGAAGGAGCTTAGCCGCTTTGTGGATGCTGCGCGCACGGCTGTAGTATCCAAGCCCCTCCCAATATTTCAACAGCTCCTCCTCCAAGGAAGCCGCCAGCGCATGAACCGTCGGATAGCGCGCAAGAAAACGTTCATAGTAAGCAATCACCGTTTCCGCGCGCGTCTGCTGGAGCATGATTTCCGATATCCAGATGCGGTAGGGATCCTTCGTCTCCCGCCACGGCAGCGCTCTATGCCCTGCGTCATACCACGCGAGGATGTTTTGCGTAAAGTTTTCTGTTTTCATATCGTCCTCCATGCGGTGATTATAGCATCTTTGCGACATTTCCGCTATCCAAAACGTCAAATGCGTCGATAATCAAAGAAATTCGATGATTGAAGCCGGTTAGATGAATTATTTTGGAAAAATCAGAGAAAACTAAAAAAGGACGAAAAGTTTGGATATTTTTCCATCTTGCCTGTTCGGCCCAACTCGCGTATATTATATCTCGTGTTAGCACTCAAGTTGAACGAGTGCTAACAAACCAACTTATCACCCTTAAGGAGGTCTATTCAAATGAGCTTGAAACCCCTTTTTGATCGCGTCGTCATCAAGGACGCGGAAATGGAAGAAACCACCAAAGGCGGCCTGATCCTCGCCTCTACCGCGAAGGAAAAGCCGCAGTATGCGCATGTCATCGCAGTCGGCCCGGGCGGCGTAGTGGACGGCAAGGAAATCACCATGCAGGTTGCGGTCGGTCAGAAGGTCGTCTACTCCAAGTATGCCGGCACCGAAATCAAGATCGACGGCGAGGAATACAAGATCGTGCGTCAGAACGACATTCTGGCGATCATCGACTAATCGGGCTTTGACCCAAACCTGTCTGAGCGTTTATATCCCTCAGACGCGCTTCTTCCGCTTTGCAGTGCCAATACGCTGCGCGGAAGAATAAACTGATATGGAGGAAGATCATTATGGCTAAGCAGATCATCTTCGGCGAAGAAGCTCGCCGTTCTCTGGAGCGCGGTATCAACGCCCTGGCTGATACCGTCAAAATCACCCTTGGACCCAAGGGCCG
>CAZACG010000076.1:0-6661 GCA_964483645.1 uncultured Oscillospiraceae bacterium
ATGCGGATCTCTCCGGCTCCACGATGACCAACGGTTTCGCCAAGGCGTTTCCCGATCGCTTCTTCAACTGCGGCATTGCCGAGGGCAACATGGTCACCATAGCGGCGGGGCTGTCCTCCATGGGGTTGATTCCCTTTTGCTCCACGTTTGCCGTATTTGCCAGCCGCTGCTACGAGCAGATTCGCAACGGCGTATGCTATCCCCGGAATAACGTGAAATTCGCCTTCACGCATGCCGGTATCACCGTCGGCGAGGACGGCGCAACGCATCAGTCGATTGAGGATATCGCCATCATGCGCGCGCTTCCGGGCATGACCATTCTCTGCCCGTGCGACGCCATCGAAGCGGGACGCGCCGTTCACGCCGCCGCCGAGATCAATGGACCGGTGTATCTGCGCCTTGCGCGCCTGCCCACCCGCATCATTTCCGAAAACATGCCCTTTGAGGTCGGCAAGGCCAATGTGCTACGCGAGGGAAAGGATGCCGCCATCATCACCTGCGGCCTGATGGTCGACGCCTGCATGGGCGCCGCCGACATGCTCGCCGAGCAGGGCGTTGAGGTGACCGTGGTCAACATGCACACCATCAAGCCGCTGGATGAGGAAATCGTCAAAGCGCTTGCCAAAGAGATGAAGCTGTTCACCGTCGAGGAGCATTCCGTCATCGGCGGTCTGGGCGACGCGGTTGCCGCGGTTGTCGCGGAAAACGGCGGCAAGCTCAAAAAGATCGGCATGAACGACTGCTTCGGTCAATCCGGTACGCCGGACGCGCTGCTTGATTTCTACGGTCTCACACCGGAAAAGATCGCAGCGAAGATCAAGGAGAATCTCTGATTATCTCTTATTTATGGGACTGCTGATGAAGCAGTCTCTTTTTTGCTGTGTAACATCCATCCTCTAAGAGGAGGCCGTTTGGTATAAGCGGCTTTGGAGAAATATTATCGTAGGCTTCATTAGGAAACCCTCTTTCCTGCTCCATGCTTTTTCCTATCCTATTTCATCTTATAGAAGGATTTCAGAGGAAAAAAGCGAATCTTGAATATGAAATAATTTGCCCTTTTCTACCCATTTGCGGTTGGATAGAAGTCGGATGCAAAGTTATGCACAGGTTTGTGGATAAGTCCTGGATGTTTCAGATGCTTTCTCCAATGTTTTCCACAGCGCCAAAACCTGATGACATCTGCCTTTTTGGCGCTTTTCCACGTTTTCCACCGCACTACCGCTCCTACTGCTGATTCTATATACTGCTACTACCCCATGGAGGTTGATGAATATGCGTTTTACTTGTGATACCAACGATTTGAACACGAGCCTTTCCATCGTCAGCCGCGCGCTGGCCATTCGCTCGCCTAAACCCATTTTGGAAGGCATCCTTTTGGAAAGCTGTGAAGAAGGCTTGCGTTTGACCTGTACGGATCTTGCGCTGGGCATTGAAACGACCATTAACGCAACCTTTGAAGAAGAGGGCCGCATTGTCCTGCCCGGCAAGCTGCTGTGCGAGGTGGTACGCAAGCTTCCCGGCGGATCGGTCAGCTTTACCATCAGCGACAGGCTGCAAACGGTCATTCGCTGCGGCATGTCCCGCACCACCATCACCGGCATGGATCCGGTGGAATACCCGGAGCTTCCGCAGGTTTCCGGCCCGTCCTTTTCCATGACGCAGAACACGTTGCGCGATATGATTTCCCGCACGCTCTTTGCCATTGCGATTGACGAAAGCCGCCCGATCCTCACCGGCTGCCTGTTTGAGATCAGTCAGAGCGAAATGCGCGTGGTTGCGCTGGATGGCTTCCGTCTTGCGCTGCGCTGCGAGCCTGTTCATGGTCCGGAGCAGGAGGTCAACGCGGTGATTGGCGGCAAGGTGCTCGGCGATATTTCCAAAATCCTTTCTGATACCGATGAGGAGGTTTCCCTGTGCTTCTCCCGTAGCCATGCACAGATGAACATGGGACAAACGCACATCGTCGCGCGCCTGCTTGAGGGTGAATTCATCCGCTATCGCCAGATTCTGCCGCAGGAATGGCAAAGCCTGGTGACCATCCGCCGCAACGAGCTGGCCAGCGCCATTGACCGCGCAAGCCTTATCGCGCGCGAGGGCAAGAGCAATCTGGTGCGCTTCAAGATCGACGGTGAAACGCTGGATGTGACCTCCAATTCCGAGACCGGCGACGTTCAGGAGACGATTCAGGTGCTCACGCAGGGCAAGGATCTGACCATCGCTTTTAATGTCCGCTATATCACGGACGTGCTCAAGGCCGTGTCCGATGACGAGGTGGTTATGCGCTTTAACTCCAATGTCAGCCCCTGCGTCGTCTGTCCGACCGAAGGAGAGAGCTATCTGTATCTGGTGCTTCCGGTCAGAACGTTTAATCCGTAAACGGCCCGCCCTTTTTCCCATGCCCGCTCCTTCATTCTCAAAAAAGAAAGTTTAGGCGTATGTGAGAATATGCACGTCAAATCATTGGAACTTAAGAATTTCCGCAACTATGAGCGCGCGCTGATCGAGCCTGCGGACGGCGTGACCGTATTTGTCGGCCCGAACGCGCAGGGAAAGACCAATATTCTCGAGGCGCTGCATCTTTGCTGTCTGGGCAGAAGCCATCGCACGGCCCGCGACGAGGAGCTTGTCCGCTGGGGCGAAGAGGCCGCCCGTGTGCACGTGCTCACACACCAGCAGGACGGCACGCACGAGGTATCGGTTCTCCTGTCCAAATCGCAAAAGAAAAAGAAGAGCGTTCGCATCGGTCAAAGACCTGCGGAGCGCATCGGCGAATTATTCGGCCATGTATGCGGCGTGCTCTTTTCTCCGGAGGATCTGATGATCGTCAAAAGTGGTCCGGCGGAGAGACGGCGTTTTATGGATATGCAGCTTTCTCAGCTGCGCCCGGCTTATTTTTACGCGCTTCAAAGGGCGGTACGCACGCTTAATCAGCGTAACGCGCTGCTCAAGGAAATCGCTAAGAATCCGTCCCTTCTGCCTACGTTGGAGCTTTGGGACGAGCAGCTTGCCGAGTGCGGCGCGCAGATTGCGTACAGCCGCAGAGAAGCGATTGAAAAGCTTAATCGTTTTGCCGCTGAAGCACATGCCTCGCTGACAGGCAGACGAGAAGTACTCCGGCTTCGCTATATTTCTCAGACGAACGATGCCCAAGAGGTGAAGACAAAGCTGCTTGAGCGTATGCACGCGGCAAGGCAGGAGGATCTTCGGCGCATGACAACGACGGTCGGCGTGCATCGAGACGATATCGGCATCACGATAGACGGCAAGGAAGCGCGGATGTTTGCCTCGCAGGGGCAGCAGCGCAGCGCGGTTTTGTCGCTCAAGCTGGCGCAATTGGAGCTTTCATGGAAGGAACGGGGAGAAGCGCCGATTTTGATGCTCGATGATGTGATGAGCGAGCTGGATCCGAATCGACGCAGACAGCTGATTGAGCGCATTGACCGTGTGCAGACGTTTGTCACCTGCACGGACGTCTCCGATCTCGCGGGCGCGCAGCAGGGCGCGGTTTACCATGTGGAAAACGGTGCGTTGAAGCCATAAGGCGGGAGAGGAGCTCAAACTTTTAGGCGCAGCAGAAAATCACGTAATATCAGCAAAAAAATAGGAACTCTCGCGGTTATCCACAAAATATCCAGAATTGTCCACAGTTGTCCACAGTTATGTGGACAACTGTGTGGAAAAGTCGATTAAAACCTCTGGATAACCTTTAATCCTTCCCCAAAAACTTTGGCGCGGCAGAATCCCCAAAACTTGATGCTGTCAAGCTTTTTGGAAGCTGCGCATCATGTGCCAAAAAGCTTTTGGCTGTGCAGAGTCCAAAAGTGGATAAGTTCAGGGCACGCGGTTAAACGACGCAGAAAAACGGCTTTTTTCCCATGGCCATCGGATTGGACGCTTCTTTTTTAGGACGGCATGCTTTTGCAAGATTTAGGTCATGCTAGCTTTTGCAGAATAAAGAGAAGAAAAGAGAAGGATGAAGGGAAGAAGGGCTGATTTATGAACGTATTATATCAAAAGGGGCTTGAAAGCGTTGCGCAGGAGCTTGGCGCGATGGGATACAGTGTGCATCCCATGAGCAGCCGGGTAAGCGCCGACGCTGTGCTGTATACCAGCGACGTACACGAGGCGATGAAGGCAACGGCTGTCCGCGGCGGAGCGCCGATTCTCTGCGTGCGCGGCATGAGCGCAGGCGAGATCAGCGAGGCCATCAGGAGAAGAAGCAGCCGCGCGCTGTTTTGATACGAAAGGGCGCTTTATCGCGCCCTGTGCGCAGAAAGCAAAATATTTTTGACGGTCAGCGGCTTTACGAAAGGAAGTTTCAATGGATCGCAGAAAAAAACGGGGTACGGTCATCTCCGGCAGGGATTATCGGACGTATACCGTCCGTCCCGGCACACAACAGAAGAAAAAAAAGACAATCAATGCGCAGCTGCGCATGCTGCTTCTATTGCTTGCGCTTGCCGTGCTGCTGCTGGCAGTCATCGGCTTCGCGCTCAGCGGAACAGGACGCAGCGCAATCGGCCGCGTGACGCGCATTGGCGCGACGCTCTCGCAGAACGTCATGCCCTTCGGGGACAGCGTGATTTTCTATGACGGCACGACGCTTCACTGTGTCGCGGCAACGGGCGGCAATGAATGGAGTTATCAGATCGGCACGAATGCCGATTATGACGCGACCGAAAAGCGAATTGTCGCATGGTCGGGCAACGATCTGTACATCCTCAGCAGCCGCGGCCGGCTCATCTACAACAACAAGATGAGCGATTCCATCCAGTTTGCCAGCGCGGGAGACAACTATGTGGCCGTGTTCGTCGGCGAGGCGGATAACGGCGTGGTCAGCGTTATCAACGAGAGCGGACAGATCGTAGACAATATCACCGTCAGCAATCAGACGCTGCTGGATATCGGCTTTTTCTTCTCCGAGACCTCCTCAAGCGCGCAGAAGACGGAATTGATGTGGATGCTGGGCGTGGATACGACGGGTACCGTGATTTCCACGGAGCTTCAAACCTTCCAGCCGGGCAAGCTTTCCACGGGCAAGAGCTCCCTGGGCGAGCATATCGCCTACAGGGTATATGATACGAACGGCGTGCTCAACGTTGTGGATACGCGGCGGATCCGCCATTATAATTATCGCGTACTTCAGGAATCGGACGCGACGCTGATTTACGGCTATACGGTCGAGGATGTGAAAAGCGTGGGACAGACGACCTATCAGCTGCTTGTTCCGGCGCAGGAGACCAACGATGCGCTGGCGATTAGCAATGTGCGGCTGATGAGCGGCAATATGGATCGCGTGCTGCATCTGCCCGGCGAATGTCTGGCTACGGCGCTGGGCTCGCGCTCGGTCTATGGCTTTGCGAGCAATGCGGTCTATGTCTGCCGATTCTCGGAGACGACCTTTACCGCGTACTCCATGCCCATCAATGTCACGGCGATGCTTGGTATGATCTCGGATAACCGTGCCGTTGTGGCGTCGGGCAGCGAAATTTATGTGGTGGAGCTGCCGGAATAAAGGGCTTGGCCTGCCGTATGGGACGCCGCGCGAAGCGGCTTGAAGCACGTTAGGCGGAGAGCAGGAAAGGAGAAGGTATGAACATCATTGATATCATCATCCTCGCGGTGCTGGCCATCAGCGTATTAAACGGTCTGCACAGGGGCTTTATCAGCGGCGTGCTCAGTGTGGCCGCGCTCATCGGCTCCGCCGCGCTTGCCTTCATGGTCAGCGGCGATCTGGCTGCATGGCTTCAGGGCAACAGGACGCTGGTGGATACGCTTGCCTATTACACGGATGCGGGCAGCCGCATCAGCGATCTCAATCTTTCGCTTCTTCAGGTGTCACAGGTGACGGAGAGCTCGCTTGCGCAGATTCTTCAGGATGCAAATCTGCCCGCCGCCTTTGAAAGCGCATTTTTGACGGGGATCGGCTTCGCTTCCGGCACGCAGACCATCGCGCAGCTGATGAGCCAGACGATTGTCAGCGTCGCCATATCCATTTTGAGCTATCTGATCTGCTTCCTGATTTCCTTTATCGTTTTGACCTTTGTGATTCATCTTTTAATCTACGTCTTTGAACTGCCGGTTCTGCGGCATCTGGATGCGTTCGTCGGCGGCGTATTCGGTCTGCTGCGCGGCGTGATGCTCGTGTTTATATTCTTTATGCTGGTGCCGATCGTCTTGGCGGTTGTACCAATTGATATGCTCAGCGAGATGATTGAGCAGTCGCAGCTGGCGCCGATGTTTGACAGTCAGCTGATTCTCTCGATTCTGCAAAACGCCATGTAAAGAGGGGCATAGAATGGAAGTTTATTATTATCGCTGCAAGGTATGCGGCTATGTGCATCAGGTGCCCGGCTACTGGATGAGCTATGCGCCGGAGGACACGCACGAACAGATTCATTTTTCTCCGCAGGATCGTCAGGTCTGTGCCAATCAAACGCTTGAATACGCGGGCGAGGGAAACGAGGATTGACGCGCGCTTTCGTCAGCGAATGCGTGCGCGATCGCGCATATCAAAGCCATTTAAATAGAATCAGTATGAGGTCAGTATGCTGGATTTTCTTAGAAAAATAACAACCATTCCCGGCACGAGCGGGTATGAGCAGCCCGTAGCCAAGGCATTTGCGGATGCCTTTTTTCCGTATGTGGACAGCGTGCATGT
>CAZACG010000077.1:0-6649 GCA_964483645.1 uncultured Oscillospiraceae bacterium
TGCGCGCCGCCCGTGTTCCCTTTTCCCCCGAATTCAACGAACTTGCGGAACTGCGCGCCGCCATATGATGTTTGGAGAAGTGAAAAATCATGTGCCGCACACAAGCCATGCAACGGACAAGGTTGTACTGCGGGCACAAAATCTAAAAAATGAAAAGCTGAAGGATGTCAGCTTTGAATTGCGCGAGGGCGAAATTCTCGGAATCGCCGGTATGCTGGGTTCCGGACGCACAGAGCTTTTGCGGGCGGTGTATGGTTTGGATCCGATTTCGTCCGGCAAAATCCAAGTGGACGGCGAAGACGTGCGGAAGGTTACTTCCGTGCGCATGAAAAAGAAAGGAATCGGCTTTACGTCTGAAAACCGCAAGGACGAAGGCCTTTGCGTAAGGTTGAGCGTAGCGGACAATTTGCTGCTTGCCAATTATTACAATATCAGCCCGAAGGGATATGTGGATCGCCGCATGGAAAAGGAATATGTTTCCAGGCAGATTGACGGCCTTTCCATAAAGGTTGCAGATACCAATGCTCCTGCAAGCTCGCTGTCCGGCGGCAATCAACAGAAGCTGGTTGTGGGCAACTGGCTGAATACGAAGCCCCATATTCTGCTGATGGACGAACCTTCTCGCGGAATTGACGTCAGCGCCAAGCAGCAGGTGTTTAATGTGATGTGGCGCGAAGCAGAAAAGGGCGTTTCCACCGTTATGGTTTCCAGTGGGCTTGAAGAGCTGCTGGAGGTTTGCGATCGAATTTTGATTATGCGTGCCGGACGGATATGCGCGGAATATTCGGCGGCGGAGTTGAATGTGGAATCCATCTACTCTTTATGTATGCAGGAGGATGAAAAGGCATGAACGGCATGAAAACGAAAAAATTCAGACTTACAGATTGGCTTCTGGAAAGCATCCTGCTGATTCTGATCATCGTGTTCAGCATTATTGCAAATAATTTTTTCACCATTGGCAATATGTGGAATATCGTCAGAAGCATTTCGTTTAAGGGAATTATCGCATGCTTTGCCACGATGGTCATTGTGGCGGGTGAGATGGATCTGTCGGTTGGTTCCACGGTTGCGCTTGCAGGCGTGATCACGGCGACTGTAAATAAAAGCTTGGTTGGCATGGGGCTGAGTTCAACGGCCGGCTGCATCATCGGCATGGTGGTTACCTTGGTGCTCTCTGGCTGCCTAGGCTATATGATGTCGATCTTCGTCACGAAATTGACGGTGCCTTCCTTTATCGTAACGCTGGCAGGCATGCAGATATTCAAGGGCGCAGCGCTGATTATCGCCAACGGTTTCCCGATCCAGGGCTATCCGAAATGGTTTAAATTCTTGGGCAGCGGATATGTTGGGCCGATTCCCTTCCCTGCGATTGTATTTATTATCCTGCTGCTTGTAACTTGGTATATCATGCGGCATACGCCCTTTGGTCGTTCCATTTATGCCATCGGCTCCAACCGCGAAGCTGCGAAGCTCAGCGGCATCGATGTCAATGCGGTGCGCACCACAATCTTTGTGCTTACTTCCATATCTGCGGGCTTGTCCGGCATCTTGGTTTCGGCACAGCTCAACAGCGGCTCCCCGAATGTGGGCGCCAGCTATGAAATGGATGTAATTTCTTCCGTTATCATTGGCGGCGCTTCGCTCTCCGGCGGCGCAGGAACCATCAAGGGCACCTTGATCGGCTGCATCTTCTTGGGCGTAATCCTCAATGCAATGACCCTTCTGGGAATCAGCGATTATTGGCAGTATGTCATTCGCGGCTCGCTGATTTTGTTTGCAGTATTCCTGAATACGATGGTGCGCGATCGTCTGCGCAGCAAGGGGCTTTAATTCGCAGTGAAGAGAGGGACATGCAAACATGAAGGAATGGATGCAGGTTGCAGTGATGAATGGAAAACAGGATGTTTCCATTGAACTGCGCCAAATTCCGGCGCCGACGCAGGGCGAGGTGTTGATTCGAATTCAAGCTGCCGGCGTGTGCGGTTCGGATTTACATTATTATGCCGAGGAAAAAATTGGAGAAATTCCAGTGCAGACGCCCTTCGTGCTCGGACATGAAATCGCGGGCAGAATAGAAAAGCTGGGTGCAGGCGTTCAAGGCCTGTCCGTTGGAGATTTGGTGGCTGTAGAGCCGGGAATTCCATGCGGGAAATGCGAATTGTGCAAATCAGGGCATTATAATCTATGCCCTGAAATGCGCTTTCTCGCTACGCCGCCCTATGACGGAGCCTTTTCGGAATATTTGGTCTATCCGGCGGAATGGGTTTTTCGGCTTCCGGATGGTATGAATGCCGTTCAGGGCGCGTTGATCGAACCCTTGGCCGTGGGAATGCATGCTGCACAGCTGGCAGAAGCGAGCGTGGGGCAGAGCGCATTTATTTTCGGCTGCGGCTGCATTGGATTGCTGACGCTGCTTGCGCTGCGCAGTCGAGGCATATCGGAAATATATATGTGCGATGTGATTGATAAGCGCATTGAAAAGGCTTTGGAATTGGGCGCAACGGCAGTGTTTAACAGCAAAACAAGCAATGTTTGTGAAGAAGTGCTGCGCCGAACCGATGGCCGCGGCGTGGATTGCGTTTTTGAAATGACGGGAAATGCAGCGGCATTGATGCAGACGGTGGATGTTGCATGCAAGGGCGGAGTGATCGTTCTGGTTGGCCTTGGCCCGCAGAGCGTGATGCCGTTTAATTTTGATAAGCTGATCTGGAATCAAGTGCAGATTCGCCCATGCTTCCGCTACAAAAACATTTATCCCAAGGCCATTCGCGCAATTTCAGGCGGAGTGATCGATGTGGAATCCATCATATCCGATCGAGTTCAACTGGGGCAGTTTCCGCATGCGCTGAAATATCATCTTCAAAATAAGAATGAAATCATTAAAATGATTGTGGAAATGGGAGGTGAATTGTGTGAATAAATACCTGTGCGGAATTGATATTGGAACCACCGGAGCTAAAACCATGGTGTTTGATCTGCAGGGGCGCGTGCTTTCGAGCGCATATCGTGAATATGGCTGCACCTATCCCCGCCCCAACTGGGTGGAGCAGGATATCGAAATGGTGCGGGATCAAACCTTCGAAACCTGTGCGGAGGCGGTTCGCAGCGCGGGTATTGATGCAGGGGAAATTGCGGCAATTTCGCTTTCTACCCAGCGCACAACTTCTATTTTCTTGGATCGAAATGAACGGGTGCTGAAAACCATTTCATGGCAGGATAACCGCACGGGCGCAGAAATGGAAGAATTTGCCGCGCGCATGAATGCAAAGGCTTATTATCAGCGCACGGGCTTGCCGCTGAATACCACATGGATTATCACCAAAGCGCTGTGGATGCAGAAAAATGAACCGCAGGCATGGGAAAAGGTTTGGAAAATTGTGCAGCTTCAGGATTATATGCTGCGCAATCTGGGCGCCGATGATTATTATGTGGATTATCCGGATGCATGCTTGTTTGGCTGCTTTGATAATGTCAATTATTGCTGGGATCGCGAATTGATGGATATGGCTGGGCTGAATGCGGATATGCTGCCCATACCTACGCCTTGTGCAACGCATGTGGGCAGGATCAGCGCATCGGCTGCGGAAAAAACGGGATTCGCGGTGGGAACGCCCATTTGCGTGGGCGCGGGCGATCAAAACAGCGCATCCATCGGCGCTGGAATTGTGAAAAAAGGGCTTGTTTCCGTATCGTTGGGAACGGGCGGCATGGCGATCGCTTATTTGGATCATCCATATCGTGATCCCATGGCCAGCGCATGCGTCACCTGCCATGCAATGCCCAATGCCTATCAGTTTGAAGGCTATCAGACGGGCGCCGCTTCGGTTTTCCGCTGGTTTCGCGATGAAATCGCCGCGCAGGAAAAAATGCAGGCGGCACAAGAGGGCAGAAACGTATATGATCTTTTGAACGAACGCATCGAGGGCGTTCCTGTGGGCGCCAAGGGCTTGGAGCCGCGCCCTGAAGATCGCATTCGTCCGGGTACAACTACGGAATATGTGGATTATCGCCTTTCGGATATGGTCGGAAGCGATTTCAGGCATTTGCATATTCATCGCCCCGAAGAATTTATGACTTATCAAATGGACGATAAGGGAAATGTTATCGATGAATGGGGAATTGGCCGCAAAATGTTTAATGGCTTTAATGCCATCACACTGAATCCCTTGGCGGATATGGAAATGGATACGCTGAAAAAGCACCAGTGGCCGGATCCTTTCCGACCGGAACGCACAAAGGGGCTGAAGGAGCAGGCCAAGGACTTCTATGAAAACACAGATTGCGCCATCACGGCCACTTCGGCTGTTTCGGGCGTGGTATTTGAAAATTGCCAGTATCTGTGCGGAACGGAAAATTTTCTGTGCGCGCTCTATGATGATGAAGAATATGTGGACGCGCTGATTGATGTGCTTACAGAAAAGATTACGCAATTCCACCTGAATTATCTGAAGGATGTGGGGCAATATTGCGAATGGGTGGAATTTACAGAGGATTTTGCCACCCAGAACGGCCTGTTTATCTCGCCGCAGCTTTTCCGCAGATTCTTCAAGCGCGGACATACGGAAATGTTCAGCGCAATTAAAAAGGCGCATCCCAATATCAAAATCTGGTTCCATTCCTGCGGCTCCCTGCATCCGCTGATTGGCGATTTGATTGATTGCGGCGTGGATATCATCAATCCGATGCAGCCCTTTGCAAAGGATATGGAATCCGAAAAGCTGAAGCGTGAATTCGGAGATGCGGTTTGCTTCCATGGCGGCGTGGATATTCAATATGCGCTTCCCGGAACCGCTGAAGAATTGGAAACGGAAATCCGCAAACGCATAGAAGCCTTCGCACCCGGCGGCGGTTATATCCTTTCGCCCACCAACCATGTGGTGAACGATGTGCCTGTGGAAAATTTCTTCCGTATGTATGAATATGCCCATCGCTGTGGCAAATATCCCATCGGAAAATAAACGCCAAACACATAAAATCCAACCGAAATATAAAGCGGTTGGATTTTGTGCTTCCTGCGCTAGATCAACCTTCTGGCTTTCTCAGCACACTGCAAATCATTCGATTCTTCTTTCCGAAGGGATTTGATTTCAGGGCGATTACGGTTGAAGACGTTCGGTTTGTTGAAGATCTCATCAATAACCGTCATGGAAAATGCCTCGGCAGGAAAATACGCAATGAAACCTTTGTTGAAACTGTTGTGCTTGGTTGACAATCTGGGAAGTCTTTTGCGCGTCCGCATCCGAATGCAAATCCATCGTTTTTATGTGGATCGCATCAATCCTCGGCGCTCCGGTGGATGGATTTTTCCGAATCGAAGCCCTCGGGATACCGCGCCTTTAATTTTTGAATGTTCATCTGCAAAATGCTTTCCAAATCCATACCGATGGCCGTAGCGGCCTCCGCCAGATACCATGCAATATCGCCCAGCTCCTTGGCGAATTTTTCCCGATCGAAGGGATGCCCGTGCATGCGGTGCTTCTTCAGCAAATCAATGGCTTCGCCGCTTTCGCCGCACAAACCCATCGCGCTGTTCAAAAGCATTTCCGCCGGATCCAGATCCGGATTCAGCGTGCGCATGGCCAATTCCTGATATTCGTTGATGGTCATGCTTCCGCCTCCTTTGCCACATCCACCCAGCCCACGCAGCCGGAAGCCGCTTCCAATTCCGCGATAGTCAATTCGATGGCGCTGTTGCTGCTGCCCACAGCGGGAAACACCGTATCGAAGCGCTTCAGGCTTTCATCCAGATAGACCTTCACGCCCTCGTTCACGCCAAAGGGACACACGCCGCCCACGGCATGCCCCACCATTTCCGCCGCCTGATCGGGGGTGAGCATTTTGGCCTTGGTGTGAAAGCAATCCTTGAATTTGCGGTTGTCCACGCGAATATCGCCCGCAGCCACCAGCAGAATTGCGCCGCCATCCACCAGATAGGACAAGGTTTTGGCGATGCGCGCGCCTTCGATCTTCAGCGCCTTGGCCGCCAATTCCACGGTGGCGCTGGATACATCGAATTCCTGTATGCGGTTTTCCAGATTGAATTTGGCCAGATGGGCGCGTGCGCGTTCGATGGACATATGAATTCCTCCATTGCAATGTTTATGATACACGATTATAGCACATTCGGCCAGCATGGCGCAATCAATTTTGACAATTTCGATGCAAGCGGCCTTTTTTGCTGAATTCGGTTGCGCGCGGCGGCGGATTTTGATATAATAATTCAAAAGGAGGTCGAACGTATGGCAATTTGCATTCCCGTGTCCATCGTAGCAGCGGCGCTGGCTTATGTCTATGGCAGGAGCATGCGTCATGCATGGCTGCTGTCCATCATCACATTTGCCTGCACCATGATCGGCGGCCTTTTGTTTGAAGGCATCGGCCAGATCGCCGGCGTAATTTTGAGCGCAGCGCTCATCTTTGTATGCTTCACCCTTCCGGAGCAGAAACGCATCGCTGCGGAGCAGGCCGCGCGCGAAAATGAAGCCGCGCAGCTCCCCAACGAAGAAGATCTATAAAGCAAGGCATTGTATAGCCTGCAAATCCAGCAGCAAAAAATCCAGTCGATCCCCTATGTCGGCTGGATTTTTTGCATTAGCGGGCATAAAAAAAGGATTGACCCTTCGATCAATCCTTGGTGGAGCATATGGGA
>CAZACG010000078.1:0-6646 GCA_964483645.1 uncultured Oscillospiraceae bacterium
GAACAGATACTTCATGCAGCCCTCGCCCTTAAAAATCGAATTGACGAAGATACTGATGACGATATAAGCGAAAATCAGTCCCAGAATCGTATCCACAAAGCCGCCGCTCCTTCCCGCAACACGCTCGCCCGAATTCTGCGCAGTCCGGCTTGGATTCGCATTCGATTTACTCTCCACACTGCCGGAATCGATGGAGAGCGTTTTTCCGCTGACCTTGGCCATGAACGTGCAGACATCCCGATACAGCGCAACCATGCCCTGATCAAAGCGATTGGCTGCAAAATCATCCAAATTGGCGTCAATCAGCTCGCCGCACTTGCTTCCCGTGAGCATACGGTCAACGCCCGTGCCGGTGCCGATTTGAATTTCGCGGTCGCCGACGGAGAGCAGCACAACCACGCCGTTATCCTCGTCCTTATCGCCGATTCCCCATTGATTGATGAGATCGGTCGCATAGTCGGCGATCTCCATACCGTCCAGAAAATCCACAACGACAGCAATTGCCTGAACGCCTGTCGCTTCCTCGAGCGCCGATCCATAGGAAGCGATGGTCTTGATATCGCTGTCGGAGAATATGGAGCCTTCAAAGTCATACGCATAGGCAAACTCGCTCGGCTTCTCCGGCACGGCAGCGAGCGCATGCGCGCCAAAGAGCGCGAAGAGAGCCAGACAGAGCGCTAGAATTCTCTTCTTCATCTTCATGTTCCTTTCATTGATCGCAGAGCGCTTGCCGGTCAGATTCCCTCATACAGATCCGGCTGGTCAAACAAAAACTTGGTGGGCAACTTTTCATAGACCTCCTTGGCCTTTTTCGCCTTTTCGTTAAAGGCGCGCGCCTCCTGACGCAGGAAGCTGCCCTGTTCGGTGAAATTATCCGCCGCGCGCAGCATGTTCTTTGCGTCCTCGCCGGAAAGCTGCGCCGTGGTCAGCTCGGCTACGGCCGCGCTCAGCGCCTGATCGGCGCGGCTGATCTCCCGCGCGCTCTTCGCGTCCTCAAGCGCAACGCAGGCATTTTCAACCGCTGCAATGGCTTCCTTGCTCAAACCGGTGCGCTCGGCTACGGTTACGGCGTTGTTCGCCTGCGCAATACGTGCTTCGACACAGTTTTGTACGTCGCCCTGACGGATAAAGGAAGCGGGCGTCGCGCCTTGCAGTGCGCGGAAATTGCCAGCGAAAAGCGAGAGCGCCAGCAGCGCGCACAGGATCACGATTCCTGCCGCCTGCGGCAGATCATAAAGCCTTTGCCTCGCGCTCTTCTCCTGCCGCGCCTTGCCCGTTTGGGACGCCGTTTTTTTCTGCGCCGTCTTCTTCGGCGCTTGCTGCCTTGCTGCTTCCGCCATATCCTGCACGTCCTTTCACACGTTTATAAACTCTGTTCATCGTCGCTTCGTAGATACTTACAGCTTGATCTGCGCGGCTCTCGCCTGCTCCTGCGCCTTCAGCGAGCGCTCAATTTCCTCAAGCTCCGCCAGCAGCGCGTCTGCTGTCGCTTCGGCTTTCTGCTGATCCGACGCCGCAGCCTCGCGCACGAGCGCATTCTTCTGCGCGTTCAGCTCCTTGGCGCTTCTGCGGATGCCACGCGCAACTTCTGCGCTCGCGCGTTTTTGCATAGCCATGGAATCCGTCGCCCGCGCCAAGCCCAGCGCCGCCGCCATCTGGCTCTTCCAGAGCGGGATCGTAACGTCCAGCGCGCTTTTGAGCTTCTCACAGGTCAGGCTGTTGCTCGCCTGCACCATACGAATCTGCGCCGCCAGCTGCGAGGAGGCCGTCTGCGTCAGGCGAATATCCTGTACGCGCCTTTCAAGCCGCGCAAGGATCTGTGCGTTCTCGCCGCGCGCCTTGGCCTGACGAATCACTTCTTCTCCGATGACAATGAGCGAGCAGAGCTCGCGATACAGCTCCTCGTTGCGCTCATAGAGCCGATCCAGCAGCGCGCTATCGCGCATGAGCGCAACGCGCCTGTCGGTCATCTCGTCCGCGCAGGCACTGATACGCGGCTCGGCCTTTTCATACTGCGCGCGTACCTGCGCAAGGCTCGCTGCTCCGCCGAGCATTCTGCGCAAAAAGCCCTTGGTCTGCCCGCCGAAGGAGCACGCGCGAATCTGCTCGGCAAGCGTCTGCGTGACGCTGTTCAGCGGCGCAACGTCCTTGCGGAGCATCTGCGCAAGCGCAATGTCCGAAAAGGTGTTCATGTCCTTCTGCGCCTTGGCGCCAAAGGCCATCACAGCCGCGCCGTCACATACGTCAAGCCTTGCGGCCAGCGCGCCAATGCGCTTTTGCATCTGTTCGTCAAGCTGTCCGATTTCAGGCGTTGCGCCCTGCTCCGGCACGAGCGCAAAATCCGAAAATTCGCCCATCTTTCGTTATTCCCCCTGCGTAAAGAGTCCGGCGAAGGGATCGTCCTGCTCCTGCCGGGGTTCGTCGTCCTGCCGCGCGTCTTCCTCGGCAAGCAGGCCGTCGCTTTTGAGCATGTCGGCGAGCACGTCCATTTCGCTTTCCAGATTGACAAATCGGAATTCATCCAGCGCGCTGAGCTGCTTATGAAAAGCCTGCTGCACCGTCGTCATCGCTTCGCGAATGCGCGCGGCGATTTGCGCGCTTTGTCCTGCGCCAACCTCGTCCTCAAGCTTTGCGCGTGCACAAAGCAGCTTCATGACGGCGGGCAGATAATAACGCAGGAAGGTACGCAGCGAGGAAAGCATGCACGGCTGCTCCTCCAGACGCTTGAGAATCTGTCGGCAGGTGCTTTCGATATCCTCGATCTGCGTGGAAAGTTCCGGCTCTGCGATGGCTTCGTTCGCCGCCGCGATGGCGTCAAGCTGCGCGCGCGCCTCGGTGATCAGCGCATCGACCTCTGCGTTTCCGGACTGGGGCTCCGGCTCCACCTCGATCAAGCGATCGGGGAACAGCCTTTTTCCGCCCATCAGGCAAGCTATGCCGATAAGCGCGGCAAGCAGATAGCTGCCCGCCGAACAAAGCCCAAAGACCAGCGCAGTGGCCAGCACGCCGAGCCCCGCCAGCACAAACGGCGCGCCGGAACGAATCGTCTTCTTCATACCTGTTTCCTCTCCGATGCAGGCGCGCGATCTGCGCGCCGCACTCATGCTTTCATTAATCCTCATCCGTGCGGAAGGAGGCGTTCACCCTGACCTCGGCGGGCTTTACACCGTAGACGCTCCATTGCTCGATAAACGCATCGTCTACATTAAACCGCAGCAGCGTTTTGCCCCCGGCGGGAATGCCGATACGCTGAATCGTCATGCCGTCCGCATAGATCAGCGCGCCGTTTTCGGCGTACAGCCCAAAGACAACTGTCGTGTCAAACGCATCCATATCCGAGCCGTTTTGAAGCTCGCAGATCAGCTGATAGCCCTCCTGCGGATCCTCCTGCACCTGCACGGAGGCATTAAGCGCGGTATTGGCGTACTGCGCGTCAATACTGCCGCAATCAAACTCATACTCAAGCGCCGTCACAGAGGGGACGACCACGCCATCCTCGTTGGGCTCAAAAACGACGACGTCAAAGAGATAGCCATCCTCTCCCGGGCCGAGAAAATACGGCCAGAAATTGGAGGTTTCCTGTTCGGCCAGCAGCTGCTCGCCATTGTGCAGCCGAAGCAGGCCGTCGTCTAAAAACACCGTGCTGTCAGAATGATTATGCACCTGCGCGAAGCAATACACCAGATAATCTTCCCCGGACTGCATGATGCTGCAGGACACCTGTTCCGTAGATACCGGCGTCGTTGCTTCCTGCTCGCTCTCCTGCGCCAAGCCGCCCGCAAGCATGCCCATCAGCACCAGGCACACAAGCCCCATCATCCCTCTTCTGCGCATGAACTTCAACCTCCATGTTGTTATGATCCATTGCCATTTCAAAATAAGTATAGCAGTTTTCATTCTCGTCCGCAAGCTGACCCGGTCTGCAATGTCGCATAGCCTGCATCAAAACTGCTTCATCTATAACAAAAGCGCGGATGCTCCCGGCGTATTGCCGCCCGGAAGACGTCCGCGCCGTTTCCTATGCTGTTGATATGCCGCCGTCAATCGGTCAATCTGCGGCGCACGCCGACCTCATTGACCACCGTTACGAGATGGTTTTCTCCCGCCAAACACAGCTGCTCCGCGTTCTTGACGCCATACGCAGCCCGAACAGCGGACAGCTCTTCCACCTGATACACCGCGCGCACGTAGCGATTCTGATCCGCGACCGCAATTTCCGTCACGCCCATGCGCTCGAGCACATCCAACGCGCCCTGATCAAGCTGTAGCAGCAGGTCATCCTCCCATTCGCTTGCGCCGAGCGCAAGGCAAACGCCGTCCGGGTTTGAGAGCGCCTGCATGACATTCTGCTGAAAGGCTACGGTATCACCGCCCGGCGTGAACAAGCGTATGCACAGGGACAAACCGCCCACTCGCGCCTGATTCACCCATTTTGAGCTGACCGTAATCTGGCGATAGGCGCGCTTGCTGCCAAAGGCAGGAAGCCGTATCTCGCCGGGGCGGCTCTCCTCGCCCATCACACCCGCAGCCAGCGGCGCGGTTTCCGTCGCGTCCGCGTCGGCAGGCACGCTCAGCAGCGCGACTGCGGTTACAAGGGCTGCCAGATACAACTTGCTTTTCATCCTCGCCACGTTCCTTTCCGCGCAGAGCCATCCGCAAAGCTGCGCATGGTTGATCGTCTGCATGCCGTCCGTCAGTCAATGGCCGGCCATACCTCCGGACTCGGCGTTTCTCTGGGCATCACGCCCACATAATACACCGGCGTAATCGGCTTATAGGTATCGGTATATTGAAGCTCGCGCGACACCTCCAGCCCGTTAGCGTCCATGGTGACCAGATAGACGTCCACCACATAGCCTTCCGCGCCCTTTGTTTTCAGATAGGGCTCGTCGTCCACATAGATAACGTACTGTCCATCCTTGTCGTCCTTATACTGCGGCTCGGGAATCGCCAGCGTCTGCGCCACCTCGGATTCCAGCTTATAAGTGTAGCCGTTGGGATCCGGTCTTCCGTAGATGGAGAATTTGCATTGCCAGTAATTGTTCTTTTTCTGGTAATACTCGGAGGAAATGTAAATATCCGCGCCTGTGGTATTCTTGAATTTGAGGTCGTATCGGTCATCGGAGACCGTCGCGTCCAGTCCCATGGGAACATAGCTGGATTTGAGCGCATGCGCGGTGCGCTCCGTCACCAGCAGACCCGCGTTGACCACGGCGTTATACAGCGTGGAGGAAACCTGACAGATGCCGCCGCCCAGTCCCTCGACGTATTCGCCATACGCGATTTCCAGACCCTTCTGGTAGCCGTTGCGCGGGTCCTTGCGTTTGCCGGTCACCTTGTTGAAGGAAACCACCTCGTCCGGACGGATGACCTTTCGGTCAAACTTCTCCGTGCCGATGCGGATGTTTTCATGCCGCTCCTGAACATAATCGCCCGTTTTGCCGATGGAGGTTTCAAAGGTAGACAGCAGCACAATCTGCCCCTCCAGCTGCTCGCGGGTGACGGGCGCTTCCACAACTGTTGGCGTCAGATCCACCACGCCAGACTCGATTCGATCCACAAGGCCGCAGATTCGCTCGTTCAGCCCCGTAATATCCAGCTCAACGCCGGGGATTTCGTCCGTGTAGGAATACGGCGGCCACTTGGTTTCATCATTGACCCTCGTTGCGCTGACGGCAGGACGGTCAACCTCGTCCTTGATCTGCGCCAGAATCTGCGTAACCATGGACATATCGTAGGTCAGCGTGGTATAGCGCATGACGGGCTCCTTCTGCACCGCCATCACTTGCTCATAGCGTGCCGACGAGGAGCCTGTATGTCCGATGGCCCAGAGCTGATCGAGCTGATCGGCCACGTCGTATTGCATGTTCAAATCCTGCGCCGTGATATCCCAGCTGCGCCCGTCCTGCGTTTGCAGCGTGATCTTCCATGCCGAGAGCATCGACGCTACCTGCTGCGTGACCGCATTTGCGGCCTCGTCCAGCGTTTTACCCTCCAGAGGAATATTGTTGACATAGAGGTTCGGATAGAACACGCCGTCGCCGCGATCGAGCGTCTGCTTGATATCCACGAGCCTGCCGACGCCTGTGACGGCCAATACAATCAGCGCCGTTGCCGCAATGGCGATCAGCGTACCGATCAGCGTGCGCCTGGCGCGCGTTTTCCTTCGGGCAATCTCCTTTTTCGTCAGCTTGCGGGGCGTGCGCCGAGGCGCGGAGACCTTGGAGCGCGCCGACGCTGCGCTGCTCTTGGCTCGGCTTGGCTGCGCCTTTGCCTTCGTCTGCCCGGCGGCGGACAGAGCGCGCTTCTTTTCTGTGTCTTCAGCCGTTTTCCTCGCGCCGGGAGCGGCGCTCTTCACGCGCCGGGAAGCCGCGCCGGAAACCGAGCCTGCGGAAACCATCCAATCCGGCTCGTCCTCGCCCGAGGCGATGATGCGCAGGGGCTCCTGCGGCGTCTGCTGTGTCTCGGCGGTCGACCTGCGCCTGCGGCGCGGCGTCGGATTTTCCGACATGGCTGTCACCTCCCGTTATCGTATCCAAACGCATATGCGTCGGTTATCGCTTTAATAGAATCTCGCGCCCATGGCGAGCCGCGCGCACGGAGCCGCTTCGCAATGAGAAGCTGCTTCGGATGCGGGTGCGCACAC